>JAZRCQ010000179.1:0-5917 GCA_045659845.1 Eubacteriales bacterium | reverse complement strand
TCACCGTGAACGTGGTGAGCGATGCCAACACCTATCCAAATGAGATCCGTTTCGGCAAAGTGGATCGCGCGGGAAGCTCCGAGATCTCCTCCTATCTCTCGGGCGGAAACGACTATATCGCCGGCGTTTTTGACGGTGCCTATTGCATACAGTTCAGCAGCGCGCTGGGCATGACGATCGGTGCGGCTTATCTCATGGAAGCCATCCGAAGCGGCGCGGTGGTGACGAATGCCTGCAATGTGAACGGAATTTCCTCGCAGCATCCGCAGAATGCGTTTCTGGCAGAGGCCGCAAAGGTGGCGAGAGCGCTCAACGGAACCTATCGCAGCTGGATCGAAAAGGCTCTTCATTCAAACAGCAACGTGAGAAATGATCAGGCACTCATCGATGCGCTGGTGGAGCGGATGGGCAATAGCGTGGCCATCTCGGTTGGCAGCTCCAGCGCTCTTTATCGGGGCTACGTGGTGAAGCTGGATCCGAAGGATTATTCCCGCGCCACAAAAATCACGGAGCAGGGACATCTTCTGATCCCCTCTGCCTTCGCAAGTGAATACTTCGGCGTTGACCTTCCCGCGGATGCCAATGGCTACGTGGACGTGACGGCTTATTGCGCATCCACCTCGGCCCATTCGATCACCCATCTGGCGAGCATGGGACTGGCGGTGATCACGCCGGCAGACGTGCCTTCCTTTTCCAATTTGAGCAGCGTGGTTGGCGGCTATCAGAATGCGGCTTATCTGGCAAGGATGAACAGCTTTTTCAATAATCCCGAAATGCCTGAGCCGAGCCTGAACGTGGAGCAAACGCGAGTGGTGCTGGATCACGTGGATTTTGACACCGCCTATATCGTTGACTATACGAAATTTCAATATCAGACCTTCTATTCTCCCGCCATCACTACCGCGGTGGAAAACGGAGTTACCGTTCTTTATGCTGCCCATGAGGACACCACCATGCTGAATCATGCCGAGATCGCCACCGTCACCTACATCAAGAGGAGCGCGGATCTGGGCAAGACCTGGGAAAAGGTTGGCGAGGTGATCGAATTAAGATGGGCCAGCCTGTTTGCATGGCAGGGAAAGATCTATCTCATGGGCGATGACCGCGGCAAGGGAACTGCCGTGATCGCCTGCTATGATCCCGCCACGGGGGAAACCGTGCGCCGGGATCTGGGCGTGAAGATGGGCGGCGGCGCGCCGAACGTGGTTGGCTTTGCCAACGGCAGGATCTATAAGGCTTATAACAACGGCGTGTTGAGCGCCGCCGACGACGCGGATCTGCTGTCCGGCTCCAGCTGGTCGGCCTCCAACACGCCTCAAAGCCTGCTCAACGGGACCACGTACTACGAGATCGTTGGAAAATCCTCCGGAGGCTCGTTCCGCATGGAGGAGGGGAACGTGATCGTCACCCCGTCGGGTGAGCTGTACGTGATGTATCGCATTGATGCGTCCACCATTGGCTATACGGCCCTCTTCCGTCTCTCCGCCGACGGCAGGACGCTTTCGGTGGTGCAGGAATGCAGAAGCGTGGTTTCGTTCCCCTATACGCAATCGAAGTTTTCGGTGCGCTATGATGAGGTGACGGGGCTCTATCTCTCCCTCTCCTCGCTGGATACTGCCAAAAACGACTCTACGAGGCAGAGAAACGTGCTGGGGTTGGTGGCCTCCAAGGATCTGATCCATTGGGAGGTGGTCGAGATCCTGCTGGTGGACCGTGAAATGATGAACTTCACGCAGTCCCTTCATTCTCATGGCTTCCAGTACGTGGATTTTGTGACGGTGGACGGAGCGCTTTATTTCGTGGTGCGCGAAGCCGTTGGAGATACGATCACCTATCACGATGCCAAGGATCTCACCTTCTACACGCTGGAGAACTACGCTGAGGTGATTCGCAACAGCGGAAAATTTTCGGATTAAAAGGGAACGTGATGGAAGATCACATGATTTTGGAAACGGAGCGGCTGATCCTGCGGAGATACCGCAGAGAGGATCTTCGGGATCTTGCAGAGTACCCTTCGGATGTGGAGGAGCGCGGGCATCCGGCTTGCGAAGTTTCGGATTGATCCCGATTGTTGCAAGCTCAGCGGGCGGTATGACTGCAGGAGGAAGCAGGAGCTCCGTTCCGTCGAGTGGATCCGAAGGGGTGCCGCATGGCAGAGCCCGCATTGTGCGGGCGAGCCGTGCGGCACCTTTTTGGCGGATCGACGATCCGGGGGGAGACTTCTTTTTTTCTGTTGCCTCTTTACAATCCAAAAGCTTTATGATATAATAGTTTTGAATGGTTTTCAGATCAACTTACCCGCATGAAAGGGAGGAGAAAAAATGAAAAAGAAGCTGCTTTGCTTGCTGCTGGGCGCGGTGATGCTCTTGTCCTGCGCTTGTGAAAAGACAAATGAAAAGCCGATCGATGGTGGGGAATTGCCAACGTCGGGAGGTGCGGCAGAGGATTCTGCGACCAACACCGTGGACGTGGTGAAGGATGGCAGAAGCGATTTTGCCATCGTGGTGAAAGGTGGCGATCCATCGAGCCTTGTTTTCGCCCAGCACCTGCAAAATCTGATCTATAAGAAAACAGGCGTTCTGATCCCCACCCGTTCACCAAGCTTTGCGGGGCAGTATGAAAGCAAGATCCTGATCGGCGGCCAGGATCAGGCGGAGGTGGCCGCCTTGGCAGAGCAAACCGACAGAGGGGAGTTTTCCTGGTCGGTGACCGAGCATACGGTGGTGCTTTATGCAAGGGACGTCTACGGCTTTCTGCAGCTGGAGGATTACGTTTCAAGCGTTATGCTGGCCGATGGCGGCAAGGATTTGTGCTTGACCAAGGGCTTGCAGGCGGGCATTGCGGCTCCCTCGCAGGCAACCCTCCAAAAGGATGCGGGGACGTATCACCTGGTGTATGATCCCGATGCGGAGGGACATCAGGAGCTGGCTGTCAAGGCGGGCGAGCAGATCGCCGCCGCCACGGGACTTACCGTGACCGCAGTTCCCGATTCCGGCACGTATTCCAACGAGATCCATTTCGGCAGGGTGGATCGCTCCGAGAGCTCTGCGGTTGCCGCTTATCTTTCCGGCGGAATCGATTATATCGCAGGTGTTTTCAACGGAACCTATTCCATTCAGTTTGGCACCTCTCTCGGCATGGCCATCGGCATGGCAAATCTGATCGAATCTATTAAAAAGGGCCCCACGGTGAGCAGCGAAGGCGTTGTGAGCGGAAATTCTGAGGAGCATCCGCAGGATGCGCTTCTGGCAGTGGCGGTGAAGGTGACGCAGCAAATGAACGGTACTTATGGAAATTGGATCGATAAGGCTCTCAAATCAAATAGTGAGGTGAGGGCGGATCAGGCCCTTATCGACGCGTTGGTGGAGCGGATGGGCGATAGCGTAGCCCTCTCGGTTGGCAGCTCCAGCGCTCTTTATCGCGGCTACGTGGTGAAGCTGGATCCGGCAGACTATTCCCGGGCCACAAGGATCACAGAGCAGGGGCATCTTCTGATCCCCTCGGCCTTTGCAAAGGAATATTTCGGCGTTGACCTGCCCTCGGATGCCGACGGCTACGTGGACGTGACGGCCTATTGCGGATCTGCATCGGCCTATTCCGTTTTCTATCTGTCGTCCTCCTCTCTGGCAATCATCACTCCTGCGGACGTGCCGTCCTTTGCCAATGCAGCGGCAGTTATTGGCGGCTATCAGAACATGGTTTATCTGGCGAGGATGAAAAGCTTCTTCAACAATTCCGAAATGCCTGAGCCGAGTCTGAACACGGAGCAAACGCGTGTGGTGCTGGATCACGTGGATTACAGCACTGCCTATCTTGAGGACTACACGAAATTTCAATACGTCACCTTCTATTCTCCTGCTATCACCACGGCGCAGGAGAGCGGCAAGACCGTGCTCTATGCGGCCTACGAGTATGCTCAGGTGCTGAACCATTCCGAAAAGGGCACCGTGACCTATCTGAAGAGGAGCACGGATCAGGGCAAGACCTGGGAGAAGGTTGGCGAGGTGGATGAATTGCGATGGGCAAGCCTTTTCGAATGGCAGGGGAAGATCTATCTCCTGGGAGACGATCGCTCGAAGGGAACGGCTGTGATCGCCCGCTTTGATCCCTTCACAGGGCAAACGGTTCGCCGCGATCTTGGCGTGAAGATGGGCGGCGGCGCTCCCAACGTGGTGGGCTTTGCAAACGGCAGGATCTATAAGGCCTACAACAACGGCGTGCTGAGTGCCGCCGACACTGCCGATCTGCTGTCTGCAGCCAGCTGGGTGGTCTCCAACGATCCGCAAACGCTGATCACCAGAGCGGAATACAACGAGATCACCGGAAAAACGTCCAATCCGAACAACGTGTTCCGCTTTGAGGAGGGCAACGTGATCGTCACGCCGGAGGGAAAGCTCTACGTGATGTATCGCATCGATGCCGCTCCCACCATTGGCTACACGGCTTTCTTCGAGCTCTCTGCCAACGGTAAGACCCTCTCTGTGGTGCAGGAATGTCGAGGGATCGTGAAATTCCCCTACACGCAGTCGAAATTCTCGGTTCGCTACGATGCCGCCACCGGACTGTATCTCTCCCTCACCTCTTTGGACACTGCACAAAACGACAACGTGTATCAGAGAAACGTGCTGGGATTGGTGGCCTCCAAGGATCTGATCCATTGGGAGGTGATCGAGGTCCTGCTGGTGGATCGGGAAATGGTCAATTCCACGTATTCTATCTATGCACACGGCTTCCAGTACGTGGATTTCGTGATTTCGGATGGGAATCTTTACTTCCTGGTTCGTGAGGCTGTGGGGGACACCATTCGCTTCCATGATGCCAAGGATCTCACCTTCTACACGCTGGAGAACTACGCTGAGGTGATTCGCAACAGCGGAAAATTTCCGGATTAAAAGGGAACGTGATGGAAGATCACATGATTTTGGAAACGGAGCGGCTGATCCTGCGGAGATTCCGTGAGGAGGATCTGCAGGATCTGACGGAATACCTTTCGGATGCGGATACGGTTCGGTTTGAACCGTATCCTCCCATGAGCGAGGCAGAGGTAAGAAGGGAACTGACCGCGCGGATCGCCTCCGAGGAGATGATCGCGGTTGAACTGAAGGCGAGCGGAAAAATGATCGGAAATCTATATCTTGGCAGGCGAGAATTTGAAGCCTTCGAGCTTGGCTATGTGTTCAATCGGAAATATTGGAGGCAGGGCTATGCCAAGGAAGCCTGCGAGGCCATGATCCGCAGGACGTTTTCCGATGGCGCACATCGCGTGTATGCCGAATGCGATCCCTGCAATGAGGCTTCCCGCCGTTTGCTGGAGCGTTTGGGTTTCCGCCGCGAGGCACATTATCTGCAAAACGTTTATTTTTGGATGGATGAACAGGGGAATCCCATTTGGAAGGACACCCTCGTTTATGCGCGGCTGAGCCCCTCGCCGGAGCATAGTCGGATGAAGGAGGCGGGAGAAGATCGATGCGCGAATTTGGATTGATTTTGATCGGCGGTGTGGGGATCGCTTTTCTGATCCTCGGTTTTCTTCTTTGGAAAAAGGAGCGGATCTCCCTGTTGCACGAATATTACCGCAATCGGGTGAGGGCAGAGGACCGGAAGACCTTTTGCGCGTGGTCGGGCCGAGGCCTGCAGGCGATCGGCTGCGGATTGATCGCCACCGCGGTGCTTTTGGGAATCACCAACTCTGCATGGAGCTTTTTATCCCTGGCGGTGGGCATGGCTGTGGGACTGTTTCTGCTGGGCTATGCGGAACACAGATATAACCGACTGTGATGAGAGAGGCAAACGCCTTTCGGAATGGAATAAGGAGGCGTTGCACATGATCGAAATCAGAGAGATCGATGCTTCCCGCTTTGAGGATGCCAATCTCAAGAACCAGCCCTTTGCAATGTGGGGGAGAATGATCCCCACT
>JAZRCQ010000178.1:0-2128 GCA_045659845.1 Eubacteriales bacterium | reverse complement strand
TGCCGTGGATGAAAACGGCGAGATCCTGTTCATCTCCAAGGAATGCTTCTCCAACGGCTGTGCCGCAACGGTGGACGTGAGCTATCCCTCCATTCCCCTCTTCCTGCTCTATAATCCCGAGCTGGTGAAGGGCATGATGCGCCCCATCTATAAGTATGCCATGAGCGACGAATGGGCAAACGTTCTGAAATACGATTTTGCTCCTCACGATGCAGGCAGATATCCTCTGCTCAACGGTCAGGTCTACGGCAATAATGCCTATGTTAAGCAGATGCCCGTGGAGGAATGCGGCAACATGCTGGTGATGGAGGCAAACGTGGCAATGGTCACCGGCTCTGCAGACTTTGCCGCCGAGCATATCGATCTGCTCCGCACTTGGTGCAAGTATCTGCTGGAATACGGCGCAGATCCTGCCGATCAGCTTTGCACGGATGACTTTGCAGGCCATCTGGCTCACAACTGCAATCTCTCTCTGAAGGCCATCATGGGCATTCAGGGCATGGCGATCCTGGAGCGGATGCTGGGCAACGAGGAGGCCGCCGCCGACTACGAAAAGAAGGCGCGTGATATGGCCGACGTTTGGAACGCCACCGCCAAGAATCCCGACGGCACCACCAATCTGGCCTTCGACCGTCCCAACACCTTCTCCATGAAGTACAATATGGTTTGGGATAAGGTTTGGAACACCGGCATCTTCACGCAGGAGTTCCGCGATTTCGAGCTGAAGAGCAACGAGGCCCACTTCGCCCCCTACGGTATGCCCTTGGATAATCGCGCCGAGTACACTAAGTCCGACTGGCTGGTGTGGGTTGCCTCCATGGCCTCCGACAAGGCCACCTTCCGCCGCTTCATTGCGCCCATGTGGAAGGCCTACAACGAGTCCAGCTCCCGCGTTCCCATGACCGACTGGTACGACGTGATCAGCGCGTGCAAGGTTGGCTTCCAGCACCGCTCCGTGCAGGGCGGCCTCTATATGAAGGTCCTCATGGATCAGTGGAGCAAGCTGACCAAGAAGTCGAAGAAATAAGAAGAAACAAGAAATAGAGAACCGAATCGAGGAGAGCCTCCCGTGTTCTGCTGCGGGCAGGATGGCGGGAGGCTCTCCTCATAAGCCTCCGGCAGGATGCAAATCGGGTGAAAAAAAGAAAGCACCCCTCTTCTTGACGGGCGGCGGAGACCGTGCTATACTGTAAAAAAACAGATGAGGAGGATATTTCCATGAAAAAGATTCATCTTGTATTCCCTGAGCGTATCGGCGTGATCGCGCCCGAGCTTCACGGCCATTTTGCCGAGCATATCGGCGGCGTGATGCGCGACGGCCTTTGGGTGGGAAAGGATTCTGAGATCGAAAATATTCGCGGCTGGAGAAAAGAGACCGTGGAGCTTCTGCGGCGCATCGCTCCTCCCGTGGTTCGTTGGCCGGGCGGATGCTATGCCGAGACCTATCATTGGAGAGACGGCATCGGCGAGGATCGCCCCTCCCGCGTGGGCTGGTGGACGGCCTACGACGGCCGCATCGAGACCAACGAGGTGGGGACACACGAATTTTTGGATTTCTGCGAGCTGATCGGCACCAAGCCCTACATCGCCGTGAACGTGACCTCCATTCCCGTTTCCGAGGCGAGAGAATGGGTGGAATATTGCACCGCGCCGAGAGGAAGCACCACGCTGGCGCTGGAGCGCGAGAAGAACGGCCATCCCGAGCCCTTCTCCATTCCCTATTGGGGCATCGGAAATGAAAACTGGGGCGGCGGCGGTCACATGACTCCCGAATACTATACGCTCCTCTATCGCCAGTTCTCCACCATCCTGCGCAACACCGCGCGGGCGGGCCATGAGCCCGGCGAGCTGATCGTTGGTGGCGCCAACGGCGGTGACTATAACTGGACGCAGAAGCTGGTGGATGGCTTGAAGAACCACGGTGCCGTGCATGGCATGAGCTTCCATTACTATGCCTTCAATCGCGACGGAAAATTAGGCACCGACGTGGAGTTCAACGAGGAGCAGTGGTACGGCATGCTGAAGGCGGGAGACCGCATGGAGGAGCTGATCCGTCGCCATTCCGCCATCACCGAGGGCGCGGGATTGGAGAAGAAGCTTCCTCTGGTGATCGACGAATGGGGCTCCT
>JAZRCQ010000177.1:0-14401 GCA_045659845.1 Eubacteriales bacterium | reverse complement strand
GCAATCACCGTTGAGCATCCCTTTTGCGTCTTTCTGGAGATCCAACTCCCCGCATGAAGCCGATCGCCTCCGCCGACATAAGCTTGTCGGCGGAGGCGATCCTTGTTTTATTGCAGTGCCGCCAAAAGATCGGCCTTGGGGCGAACGCCAACGAAGCGCGCCTTTTCCTCGCCGTTCTTGATCACGATCAGCGTGGGAATGGAAACGATGCCAAAGCTCTGCGCCAGCGCCATCTCCTCATCCGTGTTCACCTTTCCAACAGCCACCTCGGGATGCTCTGCGGCCAATTCCTCAACCACGGGAGCCATCATGCGGCAGGGACCGCACCAATCGGCATAGAAATCCAGAAGGATCGGACGCTCCTCCCTCTTCAAATTCTCCAATACGTCTCGGTTGATCTTCAATACGCTCATGTTTCGTTATCCTTTCGATTTGTAGTAAAGCATGCAATGACAGTAGCCCTCGAACTCCGGATCTGCGATCTGCTCCTTGAATTCCTTGCAAATGCATTTGAATTCCTCCAGCTTGGGCAATCGGCAGGGACAATAGCCATCCTTTGCCTTGAGTCCCTCGCGGATCCTTTTCACGGTTTCAGCATCCTCATTGAGTCGCACCTTGGGATTCACCTCTGTCACCTCCTCTTTCCAATACTATTATAGCATATTTTTCCCTGTATTTCCGTGACAAAATCACAAAAGACCGCCTTGCCAATGGCAAAGCGGCTCTTTTGATAAACCCCGCCGAGCCGTGTAATCGGGAAAGGAAAACCCTGTTAGTTCAGGGCGGTGTCCGCGCCCGGGCTTTACTGCTCCCAACGTCCGCGCTCCGTCCGAGACAAGTCAATCGGAGAGGAGGCGGGAGGTCTGCAAACCACCCAAGGTTAAGGACTCCTTTAATTTGATGTGGGTTTTTATCACCGATTATCACGCACTAAGCAGGAATTTTTTTAGTTTTCGTCGTAGTCGATCTCCTCGGAGAACATGGTGTCGAAGATGTTGGCGATCTCGTCGAACTCATCCTCATCGTCCACCGAAACAAGGGCGATACCGTCCTCCTCGGCAACCTCCTTGAGAATGGTGTATTCGCAGAAGCCCTCGTCGTCCTGCTCGGGGGCATCGGTGGGGATCACGGCGAAATAACGGTTTCCGTTCTCCTCGCACTGAGCGATCAGCTCAAATTCAATAGCAACACCCTCTTCGTCCTCAAGAGTGATAAATTCGCGTTCATTCTGATTCTGGTCCATTTTTATAAGCTCCTTTCGGTTGTCTCTCGTTTTCTGATATTATTATACACGATTGCCGCACGGGTGTCAAGTGCTTTTTCCGATTTTGCATCAGATTTCCGCCGTCACGTCGCCACCGCTTCGATCAGCTCGGATAGAATGACGTTGCTCACAAGCAGCCCCTCCTCGGAAAGACGGAAGCCCTGCTTCGTCATCTGTGCAAAGCCCGCCTCCGCAAAGGGCCGGATCCTTTCCAGCAACCGCTCGGCGGCCGCTTTTCCGTGAAGGCGCTCCAGCTCCGACCGGTCGATTCCCTCCCGCAGCCGCAAGCGAAGCATCACAAATTCCTCCAGCCGCTCTCCCGCATCCGGACGGGATCGCTCCTCGATGATATTCTGATCCCTCATATAACCGTCGATATCCCGACCGTTGCCAAACCGCTCTCCTCCGAAATCCGAATGCGCGGCCGGGCCAAAGCCCAGATATTCCTCCTGCCGCCAGTATTTCAAATTGTGGCGGGATTCAAATCCGGGAAGGGCAAAATTGCTGATCTCGTAGCGCAAAAGTCCGTGCGACTCCAGAAAGCGGTTCATTTCCAGATACATCTCCCGAGCCTCGTCCTCGTTTGGAAGCATCAACCGCTCCTCGCCCATTCTGCCGAAGGGAGTTCCCTCCTCCACGGAAAGCGCATAAGCCGAAAGGTGCTTCGGCTCCAGCGCAACCACGGCCTCCAGCGTGGCGCGAAAGCTATCGACCGTTTGATGCGGAATGCCGAACATCACGTCGGCGCTCAGATTATCAAAGCCCGCCGCTCTCGCCTGCTCCCACGTTCTTTGGAAATCGGCGAAGGTGTGCAGGCGGCCAAGTGCCTTTCGCTCAACCTCATGGATGCTCTGCAGTCCCATGCTCAAGCGGTTCACCCCAAGGGTGCGAATTGCTCTCAGCTCCGAGAGTTCCACCGTTGCGGGATTGCACTCTGCCGTGATCTCAGCCGAATCGCTGATGCGGTAGCGCCGAAAAATCGTTTCCATGATCCTCTCCCACGCTCGGATCGGAAGAAGCGTTGGTGTGCCGCCGCCGAAATAGACCGTGGTCACCTCATGGGAGGCGCAATCCTCCGCACGCCGCTCCAGATCGCGGAGCAACGCCGCGGCATAGACCTCCAGCCTCTCCTCCGTGGGCCTCGGAGTCGAGCAGAAGTCGCAATAGAGACATTTGCTTTTGCAAAAAGGAACGTGAAGATATAGTCCCAGCTCACGCATTCACACCCCTCCCTTCCGTTAGGCTTCATTATAACAGTTACGGTTTACTTTGTCAAGGGGGGATCGGAGGCTTTCCGCATGAAAAAATTTTTATTTTTTTGTCGTTTTACCCTTTTCTTTCATTAAAAAGTATGATATACTGTATATGATCATATGCAAAGGAGAAACGAAATGAAGCTGATCCATTGCGCGGACATCCATCTGGATTCTCCCATGGAATCCAATCTGCCCGCAGAGCGCGCCAGGGAGCGCCGCGGAGAGATCCTTTCCACCTTTAAGCGCTTGGTGGAGCATGCCGACGTGAACGGTGCCGACGCCATTCTCATCGCAGGCGACCTCTTCGATTCCAAGCGAACCGCCAAAAAAACGGAGCAATACGTGCTGAGGCTCATTGAGGAGCATCCCGACCTCGGCTTTTTCTATCTGGCAGGAAATCACGATAGCGGAAGCGGTTTCACCGATCGGGAGGATCTTCCACAAAATCTGCACACCTTCTCCGCCGAATGGACGTCCTATGCCATCGGCGACGTTTACATCACGGGAAGTGAGCATCCCGAGCCCGAGGCTCTGGATCTCCCTGCCGATAAGATCAACATCGTTCTGCTCCACGGGCAGAAGGCCGACGGCAATGCCTCCGCCGACGATGTGATCGCCTTCGGAAAATACAAGAACCGCAATATCGACTACATGGCGCTGGGACACCTGCACAGCTATCGGGAGGCCGCTCTGGATCAGAGAGGCATCGCCTGCTACTCCGGCTGTCTGGAGGGGCGCGGCTTTGATGAATGCGAGCGAAAGGGCTACGTTCTGCTGGAGATCGACAACGGTCGCCTGAAGCACTCCTTCGTTCCCTTTGCAGGCCGCACGAGCCATGAGATCCATTGCGATCTCACCGACGTCTCCTCCCAGCTGGAGGCGGAAAACCGCGTGAACGATGCCCTTTCCGCGATCCCCGCCAAGGATCTTCTGAAGGTGGTGCTGGAGGGCTCTGTGGAGGCCGACGTGATCCTCGATCCCAAAAGGATCGAGCGCCAGCTCTCCGACCGCTTCTATTTCGCCAGGATCGCCGATCGCATCCGCATCCGCATCCATCCCGAGGACTATAGCCATTCGGTTTCCCTCAAGGGAGAATTCGTGCGCCGCGTGATGGCCTCCGAGCTTTCGGATCGGGAAAAGGAGCAGATCATCGCCTGCGGCTTCCGCGCGCTGAACGGAGAGGAGCTTGACATATGAAACTTTTGAAATTAGAGGTGGTCAACTTCGGCAAGTTCAGCGGCTACACCGTTGATCTCACCGACGGCATGAACCGATTCCACCACGAAAACGGCTTTGGCAAGACCACGCTCGCCGTGTTCATCAAGGCCATGCTCTACGGTCTTCCCGCCAGCCGCGTGCAGAGTCTCGATAAGAACGAGCGAAAGAAATTCACCCCCTGGCAGGGCGGCGAGTTCGGCGGCAGTCTGGAATTTGAATCCGAAAAGGGACGCTTCCGCATCGAGCGGTTCTTCGGCGCCAAGGAGGCAAACGATGAATTCCGCCTCTTCGATCTTTCCACCAACAAGCCCTCCAAGGCCTACTCTTCCGACGTTGGCACCGAGCTTTTCGGTATCGATGCAGAGGGCTTTGAAAAGAGCATTTATATTGCACAGAACGGCATCGACGTCTCCCCCGACAACGGCTCTGTCACCGCTAAGCTGACGGGTCTGCTGGAGGAGGTGAACGACATGGGATCCTTCGACGTTGCCAACGATGCGCTGGAGAAGCGTCGCCGCTACTACGAGCTGAAGGGCGGCAAGGGAAAGGTGGCCGAGCTTCATGCAAGACTCACCGCCGAGACCGCCGAGCGCGACCGTTGCCGCGACCTGCTCCCCATTCAGGCCGAGCGGGAGGCCCGCCTGCTTCGCAAGCGAGCCGAGATCCGCAATGCCGAGGAGCAAATGAAGAATCTTCGGGAATGGAACCGCCTTGCCGAGGCAAGGGAGCTTCACCAAAAGGAATGTCGCAACGCCGAGCGCAGACTGGAGGCATGGGAAACCGAAAGAAAATATATTCTCAACAGCTTCCGCGACCGTCTCCTCCCCACCGACGAGGAGCTTTCCGAGGCCAGAAGCCGGCTCAACGATTATCGCGTGATGCAGGGACGGCTGGAAGCGCTTGCTCTCTCCCCCGAGGAATCGGCCCGCTGGGATTCGCTTCTCGCAAGCTATCCCAATGGAATGCCCTCCGCCTCCACGGTGGTGAGCCTGCAGGCAGAATGCAGTCAGGAAAGCACTCTGCGAACGCGTCTGGAGGCCGCTAAGGATGTCCCCGAATCCCGCGACGCTCTGCGGTTCCGCGAAACGGGCATCCCCGATGCCGCCGCGCTGGATCAGGCCACCGAGCGACTGGATCGCGCGGAGCAGCTGGAGGCACGGATCGACGCACTCTCCAAGGAGCAGCCTGCCAAGACCTCCGGAAGTTCTTCCCTCCTCGCTCTGCTTCTCATCGCCATCGGAGCGGTTGGCGCCGTGTGCGGTCTTCTGCTCCCTGCACTACGTCTCCCCCTGCTGGGCGTAGGTGCGCTTCTGATCCTTGCGGGCGCAGGTCTGCTCCTCTTTGGAGGAAGCGCCGGCGCCAAGCGCGCGGCCGAGGCCCGCAAGGCAGAGCTGAGAGAGCTGGAGAGCAAGCGTGAGGGCGCCCTGTCCGACGTCATGAAATTTTTGACCGCTTATCGCTCCGCCCCCACGGGCACACAGACCTGCCGCCAGGCGCTCATCGATCTCTCCTATGCGGCAAAGCACGCCGCCGAGCTCAATCGCGAGTATGCCGATGCCATTGCCTACCGCGAGAATCTCAAGAAAAGCATTGCCGACTGCCATGCGCGTCTGGAAAAAGCCTTCTCTGCCATCGGACTTGCCGCCTATCCCGCCGATCCCCATCAGGTGCTGACACAGATGTACTCCGACACCCGTGAATGGACGGCGCTCACCGAAAAAAACACTTCTCTGAGCCGGCAAAGGGATCTGCTTCGCGCCGAAATGAAGGAGCTTCAATCCGATCTCGTTCATTTCTTCGACCGCCTGGAGGAAAAGGATCAGAAAAAACCGGAGAACTGCCTCAGCCGCATTGAAGAGCTTTGTCGCAAGCACGCCATCCTGCTGGGGAATCATCGGGAAAAGAGCGAGGAGCTTCGCACTCGCCGCGCCCAATATGCCGAAACCGCTCCGGCGGCACTTCCCGATCTTGCCGAGATCACCGAGCGGATCTCCGTGCTTGAAGCCTCGCTGGAGGGGCTTCGAGCCGAGGAGTCTCAGCTGCACAGAGAATTCAAGCGAACGGTTGAGGAAACCCAGATCCTTCCCGAAGTGGAGGATCGCATTGCCTCCCTCACCGCAGAATGGAAGCAGGCCTCCGAAAATCTGAGCCTGATCCGCCGCACGGAGGAATTTTTGCAGGCCTCCAAGGAAGCACTCTCCACCCGCTATCTCGGCGGGATGCAGGAGCATTTCTCGAAATTCTGCCGCGAGCTCCTCGCCGAGGAGCAGCCCGATGCGCGCATCGACACCGGCTTCGATATCTCCGTTCGAGATGGCGGAAAAAGCCGCGAGCTTGCCTTCTATAGCCGCGGATGCCGCGATCTGCTTCGCTTCTGCGCTCGTCTTTCTCTCACGGAATCCATGTTTGAAGGGGGAGAATTGCCCTTCCTCGTGATGGATGATCCCTTTGTGAATCTGGATGAGAAAAATCTTGCAGCAGCAAAAAAGCTTCTCGATCGCCTTGCCGAGCGCTTTCAGATCCTTTATTTCGTTTGCAGAGAATCCGAAAGCTGACGCATCAAAGCCGCCAACCGAAAAGGTTGGCGGCTTTCTCTGTTTTACACAATTTTTTTGAGGAAAATTTTTTTCATTTTTTACGGCATGATAATTCACTTTATCTTGACAAGTCCACAAAAAAGGTTTATAATATATAATGATCTAAAATTTGTTGAAGGCGGAGAGTCCCTTTGAATCGGAGCGCTCCGCGTCGGAAAGGATTTTGTTGTACTATGGACAAAAATACCCGCAAGGTTGGAACAGTATCCAGAGGAATCCGTTGCCCCATCATCCGTCAGGGAGACGATCTGGCCCACATCGTGGCAACCAGCGTTCTGGAGGCAGCTGAATCCGATGGCTTTGAAATTCGCGACCGCGACGTGATCGCAGTCACCGAATCGGTGGTTGCTCGCGCACAAGGAAACTACGCCACGGTGGAGGATATCGCCTCCGACGTTCGCGCCAAGCTTGGCGGAGAGACCGTTGGCGTGATCTTCCCCATCCTTTCCCGCAATCGCTTTGCGATCTGCCTCAGAGGAATTGCCATGGGCGCGAAAAAGATCGTTCTGATGCTCAGCTATCCCTCCGATGAAGTTGGAAACGAGCTGGTGGATATGGACAAGATCGATGCCTCCGGCGTGAATCCCTATAGCGACGTTCTCACCGAGGCACGCTATCGCGAGCTCTTCGGCTACACCAAGCACGAGTTCACCGGTGTGGACTACGTGGAATACTACGGCGATCTGATCCGCTCCTGCGGCGCAGAGGCCGAGATCATCTTTGCAAACCATCCCAAGGCGATCCTGAGCTACGCCGATCACATCATCAACTGCGACATTCACACCCGCGCGCGCACCAAGCGCATTCTGCTGGCAGCAGGCGCAAAGGCCGTTTGCAGTCTCGATGATATCCTCACCGCTCCCATCAGCGGCGGCTACAACGCGCAGTACGGTCTGCTGGGCTCCAATAAGTCCACCGAGGACACCGTGAAGCTCTTCCCCCGCGAGTGCAAGCCCCTAGTTCTGGATATTCAGAAGAAGATCCTGGAGGCCTGCGGCAAGCACGTGGAGGTGATGGTGTACGGCGACGGTGCCTTCAAGGATCCCAAGGGCAAGATCTGGGAGCTGGCCGATCCGGTGGTCTCCCCTGCCTTCACCGACGGTCTCGTGGGCACGCCCAACGAGCTGAAGCTGAAGTATCTGGCCGATAACGATTTCAAGGATCTCAGCGGCGAGGCGCTGAAGGAGGCGATCTCCGCCAGCATTCGCGCCAAGAGCGGCAATCTCGTTGGCAACATGGCATCTCAGGGCACCACGCCCCGCCAGCTGACCGATCTGATCGGCTCTCTCTGCGATCTCACCAGCGGCTCGGGCGATAAGGGAACTCCCATCGTGCTCGTGCAGGGCTATTTCGATAACTACACCAACTGATTGGAAAGGATAGGAGGAAAATTCAATGAACACAAACGTTCGTCCCGAAAGCATGGCTCGCATTGATTCCCCTGCCCTTGCAGAAGCATTCATCAACGAGCAGATCGAAGAGGTTCGCCGTCAGGTTGGCGACAAGAAGGTGCTTCTCGCTCTTTCCGGCGGAGTGGATTCCTCCGTGGTGGCCGCTCTTCTGATCAAGGCCATCGGCAAGCAGCTGGTTTGCGTGCACGTGAATCACGGTCTGATGCGCAAGAATGAATCCGAGGGCGTTGTGGAGCTTTTCCGCAACGGTTTGGATGCCAATTTGATCTACGTGGACGCCACCGACCGTTTTCTGAATCTTCTGGAAAACGTTTCCGATCCTGAATCCAAGAGAAAGATCATCGGCAAGGAGTTTATCAACGTGTTTGCCGACGAGGCTCGCAAGCTGGAGGGCGTTTCCTTCCTGGCGCAGGGCACGATTTATCCCGACATTCTGGAAAGCATCAAGCAGGCAGAGGGCAAGAAGGCCGTGAAATCCCATCACAACGTGGGCGGTCTGCCTGAGGATCTGCAGTTTGAGCTGGTGGAGCCCTTGAAGCTTCTCTATAAGGACGAGGTTCGCGTGGTTGGCGAGGCGCTTGGTCTGCCTCACGCCATGGTGTACCGTCAGCCCTTCCCCGGCCCCGGTCTGGGCGTTCGTTGCCTCGGTGCCATCACCCGCGACCGTCTCCACGCCCTCCGCGAGGCCGATGCCATTCTGCGCGAGGAATTCGACCTGAGCGGTCTTGCCGAGAAGGTTTGGCAGTATTTCGTGGTGATCCCCGACATCAAGAGCGTGGGCGTGAAGGACGACAGCCGCTATGAAGGCTGGCCCGCTATCCTCCGTGCCGTGAACACCAAGGATGCCATGACCGCCACCATCGAGGAGATCCCCTACTCCGTGCTTCATAAGATCACCTCCCGCATCGTGAATGAGGTTCCCGGCATCAACCGCGTGCTCTACGATATCACGCCGAAGCCCACCGGAACGATCGAGTGGGAATAATTGAATAAGGCTTATAAGTGGCTTGGAAGCCTTATTCCAAGCCACTTTTTGCTCATTTTGCAATTTTGCGTGACAACACTTTGATAACAGTTTGATGATAATAAGGACTTTTTAGAATTCATACAATGTGAACAAGTAATAAATACGCGAAATTTACAAACTCTACTTTGAAATAATCATACGGAGGAATATAAAATGGGAACTGTCGCATTATTAGAAGATGAAGTTGTCTTGTACAACGGAGAAGCAACAAGCAACGAGTATAAAGGAAATCTTAAGATTACGCTAACATCACTCCAAATTGTTGTTGAAAAAGAAAAAGGTATATTCAAAAAGGAAATTGAATTGCTTGAAACCATTGCATTAGAAGATATAAAAACTTATAATGATGTAGTGCAGATTAAGCAAAAAGGAGCTTCGGCTGAAATTCAAACAAAGACCAAAAACATTACTTTCAACTTTTCTGGACTAATTGAAGCAAGAAAATTTGTGGGTAAGGCTATCGATGCATCAACAGGAACAACTTTGGCAAAACGGAGTTCTGATAAAGTTAAGAGTGCCCTTGATTTGACAGACGACACATTGGGGTTAGATACCAGAGGAACAATAAAAAGTGTATTGGAACAAGGTATAAAAGGTACACTTATCAACGGCATAAAAAAGAAAAAATAATAATATGTGCTGACAACACTTTTGACAACACTTTGGCGGTTGAATGGGGATAACAGAGATAAAACAACGCAAAAACCACCGTAAAAACGCACCTAAAACCACCCGATATAGCCAATATTAGATATGTGCTTTCGAGTGGGAATAAAATAAGGAAGAATAAAATAATGAAAAATATAATTGTCGAAGGTCATCGTGGGTACTGTGCTAAATATCCCGAAAACACGATGATATCATTTGAAGCGGCAATCGACCTGGGCGTTGATGCTTTTGAATTTGACGTATGGCTTTCCAAGGACAAAGAGGCTGTAATTATGCACGACGGCAATGGAAAGCGTACTTGCGGTGTAAATAAGCATGTGCGTGATATGACATACGTGGAAATAAAAAAAGAAATGGAACCTGCATATACTGAGAAATTCGGAGATGCATTCGTAGGAATGGGACTTACTGTTCCTTCTCTCCGAGAGGTTTGCGAGCTGGTCAATGAAAAGCGTCCCGGTATGTCACTTGGTGTTGAAATAAAAGAATATACCGAGGAATGCGTTGACATTACCGTAGCAATATTAAAGGAATACGGTCTTTTTGACAATGCTTGGTTCTATGCTTTTGATGCGCAGACAATAAAATGGATTAAAACAAAGTATAACGGGCGAACAATGGGATATCCGGACTTCCAAATGAGAAATTGGCAAAACGGCGACTACCAGTATTACGAAGAGATCGGTTTGGCGATGAACATAGTTAAATCGGAAATATTCCCGATATATGCCGCAAAGAACATGCCGATGCATATGTTTTGTGCAGATACTGAAGATGATGTTTGCTTGTGTATCGAAAAAGGGGCATCCCTCATTACCGCCAACGATCCCGTGCCTCTTATGAAAAGACTCGGAAGATTATAAATTCAATCGCACAAATGTTTATGTATATGGAAAGCATCACTGATACCAATTTGATACAGTTTTTTTGCAGACTCCATAGACGAAGCAGAAAAAGGCGGTCAAATCCCCCGAAATACCGCGCGAAAAGACCTAAATTCACTCGATATAATGCTAATTTAAGCGAGTGGGAATAATAACCCTTATCACAAAAACAAATTATCGCGAAACGGTAAATTCGTTTATCATTTGAGCGGATTCCTCTGCGATCAAAAAAATCCCATGCTTTATCATTGCGATGAAGCATGGGATTTTTTAATGTGTTTTTATAAAAGGATCGGAGTGTTTCGGAGAATGGGCTCTCCGAGGCACAACGTCGAGCCCTCAAGGTTGCCGCCGCGCTTATCCGTCGATCGCTCCGTAATACCGATCCAAGGTGTCGCTCACGGTCTGCGCCCACACGATCAGATTTTCAGGACGACCGGAAACGGTGCTGATGTCCTTCAGCACGTAGTCATAGGGACAGCCGTATTTAATGCAAATTTTAACCGTTTCCTCCACCTCGCGCCGAATCACGTCCGGATCGGTCTTCACCGCCACGTGAGAGGGATTCGGCTTTCGGGAAAGCACATAGCTGCCTCCGATCTGCTCCGCGCACACCTCCACGTTTGCCCAAGGCGAGCAGCCGAGCTTCCGAAGATTGGAGATCTTCTTGATCTTCTCGATCTTATTGTCCAGAGGCTCGCAGCAGCCATAGTAGGTGTAGGAAAATCGCTCCGCCATCGACTTGATGTAATCCAGCTCAAACTCCTCAAACATAGCGGGAGAAACGATGCCGAAGGATTGCGCCATCCCGCGATACCACGTGGATTTCAAGCCATGCTCGGATTTTCTGTTGGAAACGTATCCCGGCGTGCAATGCAGGTTTGCCACCTCTCCGCAAACGTTCAAATGACGCTCCGCAAAATCCAGCTCTGCATTGGCCGCCGAAATCATCTTCCGCATGATCGCATGGAGATATTCGGGACGGTCATACATATCGATCATGATCGGCTCCACGCCTCGATAACGGGTGATTTTATCCCATGGGGCGTGATAGAAATACCGAAATCCATCCAGCTTCACGGGGATGGAATCTCCCAGCAGATCCGTTAGAAAATCAACTCTTTTCGTGTCCTTTTCGGGGTTTAAGGTGAAAACGGGATCGTGAAACCGCTCCAGCGCAGATTCCTCCTCCAGCACGTCGGCGTATTCCGCGGAGACGATGTGGGTGGTCTTATCAATCTGCTTTACGTCGGATCGATGAGGCTCAATTCCAACGCCTGTGGTGGTGATCTCCATTTTCACGCGGAGGAACGGCTCAAAGAGATTGTCGGCCTTGAAATGCTTCAAATAAAATAACGCCTTGCGAAAAAACCACTCCGCGGCTCTTGCTTCCGCATCCTGACAAAGCAAGGTCAGCTCTCCGTTCAAATTCATCTGATCCCATGGGATTTCATCTAAGATGACAGGCGGTCTGCCGATCTTTAAATCATTGGTGTCCCGCATACGCCGGATCATACGGATCTGTTTTTCACTATTCACCGCTTCCGCATATTTTTTTGCCAGCTCTCTCACGATTTTCTTATCCTGTTCACAAGCCATCAGGCCAGCCTCCCTCCTTCCCCGCTCGGGGAACCTCGCGCCATGCAGAACGCTGCGTCCGCTTCGGCCGCAGGTTAGCAGCCTGCGCCAAATCCTTTGCGATCCTCTCAAATTATATCATCTTTGCCGTTAAAAGTCAACCGTTTTTTGATTTATGACGGGTGGATCAGGATTTCCTTGGCATGAAAATGGCGGTCTTCGCCGATCCGCTCAAAAAACCCCAAAAAGCACTTGACAAACACAATACTTCGTGATATGATATATAGCGGAAGGAGGAGTATCTATGGACAATCAATTAAAGCGCGGTCTGCTGGACGTTTGCGTGCTGGCGGCCATCAAAAATGAGGATTCCTATGGCTATAAGATCATCAAGGACGTTAAGCCCTACGTGGCGCTATCCGAATCGACGCTCTACACGATCCTCAAGCGGCTGGAGCTTGCCAAGATGCTCACGGTGCGAACCTCGGAGCATGGAGGACGCCTCCGAAAGTATTATCACATCACCAAGGCAGGGCTCGGTCGCCTCGAGGACTTCAAGGAGGAATGGCGCGAGGTCCTCACCATTTATCAATTTGTTTGCAAGGAGGATCATCAAAAATGAACAAGCAAGAATTTCTTGCCGCTCTGAAAAACAAGCTTTCCCACCTCCCCGAAGAGGATCGCAGGGATCAGATCGTTTTTTATGGCGAAATGATCGACGATCGCATGGAGGAGGGGCTTTCGGAGGCCGCGGCCGTTGCCGCAATCGGTTCCATTGAGCAGATCGCCGAACAGATCCTGCAAAATGCCGCAGGAGAGCCTTCCTCTGCGAAAAAAAGAAAACGAGGAGCTTGGGAGATCACGCTGCTGATCCTTGGTGCTCCCCTTTGGCTGGCGCTGCTGATCGCCGCCCTCGCCGTTGCGATTTCTCTGATCGTATCCCTCTTTGCCATTCTCATTTCCGCGTATGCCGTGCTTTGGTCGGTGCCGGTCTCCCTTTGGGCGGCATTCGGCGGTCTTGTGGGCGGCACCGTTGGAGGTTTTCTCGGAGGATTCCTTCTGCTCTGCCTTGGCAATGCCCCCTCGGGAGCCGTTCTGATCGGCGGCGGTCTCGTTTGTGCCGGCCTTTCCATTCTGTTGCTTCTCGGTTGTAAGGCGGTCACGCGGGGCACGCTCTATCTTTCGGCTCTGCTTGCAAAAGCGGTTGCCCGATGCTTCCGCAGAAAGGAGACAAATTGAAATGAAAAAATCACTTCATTTATGGTTGATCATAGCAACGGCGCTCATTTTGGCAGGCGGCCTGCTCTTTTGCGCCGTGATGGTCACGCTCGATTGGGATTTTAGGAAACTGTCCACCGCATCATTCGTCACCAGTCATTATCAGCCTGACGCCCCCTTTCAGAGCATTCGGATCAGCGCCGACACCGCCGACGTGGAGCTTCGCCCCTCGGACGACGGCACCGTTTCCGTGATCTGCTTGGAAAACGAGAAAGCCCCCCACGCGGTTTCCGTGACCGATGGGATCCTCGCCATTGAGCAGATCGACGATCGGAAATGGTTTGAAAAGATCGGGATCTATTCCCGCTCTCCCAAGATCACCGTTCTGCTCCCCCGCGAGCAGCTCACCTCCATCGACATAACCCTTTCCACCGGCGATCTCGTTCTCACAAACGTGGCCTGCACTGCCGACGTGGCCCTTCGATGCACAACCGGAGATACCGCCCTCACCAACGTTTCCTGCGACAATCTGATCTCGCGAGCAAGAACGGGCGAGCTTTCTCTGACAAGCGTGACAGTCTCCTCTTCTCTCACCGTGGAGCGCGATACAGGAGACGTGCAGATCAGCGCCTGCAAGACGTCCGCAATCAACGTGAAAACCGACACGGGTGATATTAAAATGACCGACACAGCCTGCACCGGCGTAACGCTCCAAACCGAAACGGGAGACGTAAGCCTGAGGGATTGCGATGCGGCCAAGATCGGCATTGTCACCGACACAGGCGACGTCACGGCCACCCTGCTCTCCGGCAAGGAATTTCTTTGCCAAAGCGAAACGGGGCGCGTCCGCCATCCCGCATCTTCCGAGGGAGGGCGTTGCGAGATCCGCTCCAACACGGGTGATATTCTCGTCACAGTCTCGTAAGCAACGATGTCCTTCCAAAAACTGCGGGAGGGGTAAGTACTATTCACCAGGTGATAAAAGCAACACGCGAGTTTGTCTCACGTGTTGCTTTTTTATCGTTTTCAGTTGATAAGGCGGCCAAAAGCTGCAATGTTCGTGCGCTGATCCGTTCGCCCACCGACTTGTCAATTTCAACAAGTGTAGCAGATTATTTTTGTTGAAGCCGATCATTTTGTGAAAAATGCACAATCAAAACAAGTTTCTTTTTTACGGAAAAAAGCCGTTTTTTCGCGTGGTCGAATTGCTTATTTTATGGTATATTATATATATGATGTCATCGTAGCACAACGGTGACGGATTGCCAAAAAACCAAA
>JAZRCQ010000176.1:0-3087 GCA_045659845.1 Eubacteriales bacterium | reverse complement strand
TCCTTCAGCTCCTCCTCGCAGGCGGTCTCGCCGCACCACATAGCGCGGATGTAGCCGGGCTGCTCGTTGGCGATGCGGATGAACTCCTCGCGGCTGTGAGCATCGAAGGTTTTGGAATTCCGATTTTCCAGCGCGCGGTTGTAAAGCTCCTCATGCACCTTTTGCAGTGCCTTTTTAACCTCTTCTGCGATGTTGTCCAGACTCACCACGGTCTTTTCTCTGGTCACGCGGCTCACCAGCACGCAGCAGTTGTTCTCGATATCGCGGGGGCCGATCTCCAGGCGGAGCGGAACGCCCTTCATTTCATACTGGCTGAACTTCCAACCGGTGGAGTTGTCGCTGGCATCCAGCTTCACGCGCACGGTCTTGGCGAGGGTGGCGCGGATCTCCTCTGCCTTTTCCAGAACGCCCTCCTTATGCTGGGCAACGGGAATGATGGCCAGCTGGATGGGAGCCACGCGGGGAGGAATGATGAGACCGTTGTCGTCGCCGTGGGTCATGATGATGGCGCCGATGGTGCGCGTGGAGAGGCCCCAGGAGGTCTGGAAGGGATATCTCTGCACGTTGTCTCTGCCGGTGAAGGTAATGTCGAAAGCCTTAGCGAAGCCGTCGCCGAAGAAGTGGGAGGTGCCGCCCTGCAGCGCCACGCCGTTGTGCATCATGGGCTCGATGGTGTAGGTCTCCTCTGCGCCGGCAAACTTTTCCTTCTCGGTTTTTCTGCCGGTGTAGGCGGGGATGGCAAGAGCCTCGGCGTAGAAATCTTCGTAAACCTTCAGCATCTGCTGGGTTTCCTGTCTTGCCTCCTCCTCGGTCTCATGCATGGTGTGTCCCTCCTGCCAGAGGAACTCGGAGGTGCGGAGGAAGGGGCGAGTGGTCTTTTCCCATCTCACCACGTTGCACCACTGGTTGTAGAGCTTGGGCAGATCGCGGTAGGATTGGATCACGGTGCGGAAATGCTCGCAGAAGAGGGTTTCCGAGGTGGGGCGGATGCAAAGGCGCTCGGAGAGCTTGCTTTCGCCGCCGTGGGTGACCCAAGCGCATTCGGGCGCGAAGCCCTCCACGTGATCCTTCTCCTTCTGGAGCAGGCTTTCGGGAATGAACATGGGCATATAGAGATTTTCATGACCCAGTGCCTTGAAGCGGGCATCCAGATCCTTTTGAATATTTTCCCAGATCGCGTAGCCGTAGGGACGGATGATCATGCATCCCTTCACGCCGGAGTAATCCACCAGCTCGGCCTTCTTCACGATGTCCGTGAACCACTGAGCGAAATCCACGTCCATCGACGTGATCTGCTCCACCATTTTTGCATTGTTTTTTGCCATGACTCTCGATTGATCCTTTCTGCGCGGCGCGGAAAAAAACGGAAGCAAGCCCCTCCGCATAAAGCCGCAAAGTTACATGATACTTATTATAGCACGCTCCCCCGCAAATGTCAAGGGGCTTTTTGCAACGTGGCGGAGGGGGCGGCTGTTCTTTTTTGAAAAACGGAGGAAGAGGAGAGTGAATGCATGAAGGTGACGGTGGAGGGGATCGGCTTCGATAGCCTATGCCTGCGGGATGCCCTTCGGGCGGCCGAGGGAGAGGAGGGGGCGTGCTGCACGGTTGTCACTCCCAATGCGCTGATGCTGGAGGCCTGCCGCAGAGAGCCTGCCCTGAGAGAGCTGCTGAATTCTGCCTCGCTGGTGCTTCCCGACGGCGCGGGCGTGTTGCAGGCGGCCAAGCGGCAGGGAATGCCTTTGCGGGAGCGGATCGCGGGGATCGATTTCGGAGAGGCGCTTCTGGAACGGGCGGCGGCGCGCGGCGAGCGCGTGTTTCTGCTGGGCGGCGCGGACGGCGTGGCGCCCCTTGCGGCGGAGCGCCTGCGGGAGCGCTACGAAGGTCTTTGCATCTGCGGAGCCTATTGGGGCTATTTTGAAAAAGACGGCGAGGAGGGGAGGCAGGTGATCGGCATGATCCGCGCCTGCCGCCCGTCGATTCTGCTGGTTGGCATGGGCTTCCCTCTGCAGGAGCAATGGATGCGGGATTGCCTGCCTTTTCTGCCGTCGGTTCGGGTGGCGGCGGGGCTGGGCGGCAGTCTCGACGTGTGGGCGGGGCTTCGGCGAAGAGCGCCGGAGCTGTGGCGGCGGCATGGGATGGAATGGGCGTGGAGAATGCTTTCGGAGCCGCGCCGCCTGCGGGATCTGCCGCGCCTGATCTCCTTCGCGGCAAGAGGCTCTCGGCATCGCTGAATCGAAACTGCCGATTTTGTGAGAAAAACTGCATTTTTCTGCTTTTTTGATTGAGAATACTTGCAATCCACGGGAAACT
Organism: Eubacteriales bacterium; assembly: GCA_045659845.1. Taxonomy (GTDB): domain Bacteria; phylum Bacillota; class Clostridia; order Oscillospirales; family CAG-272; genus UMGS1865. The sequence continues at coordinate 777 of JAZRCQ010000176.1, read as the reverse complement.
GTGCTATAATGACGATGAAGTCTTTCAAGACCCGAAGAGGGGTTTTGGCAACCAAAAAAATGCATGAAAAGAGGAGAAGACAATGAAACTCAGAGCACCTGCGATCCCATTGATCACCATGGATCCTTATTTTTCCGTTTGGGCGAATGACACCAATTTAAACTACGGCCCCACCGTTCACTGGACGGGTAAGCAAAACTGCCTTTACGGCACCGTCACCGTGGACGGCTTTGAATATAGCTTCCTCGGCAACCACCGCAACGGCATCAAGATGAAGCAGGTGTCCTTGGATATCACCGCGCTCTCCACGGTTGCCGTGTTCGAGGCCGCGGGGATCTCTCTGAAGGCAGAGTTCACCACGCCTCTTCTGCTGGACGATCTGCGTCTGCTCAGCCGTCCCGTTTCCTATCTTGCTCTGTCCTATGAGAGTCTGGACGGCGCGGCTCACGAGGTGTCCTTCCGCGTGACTGCCGCTGAGGATCTCTGTCTGGATGAGCCTCATCAGAGCCCCGTGGTGATCGAGCCTGTTGAGGTTTGCTGCTGCGTGAAGGCTATCCGCATGGGCAACTCCGAGCAGAAGCCCCTCAACCGCAGCGGCGACAACGTTCGCATCGATTGGGGTTATCTCTATCTGGCCGCAAAGGCTGACAACGCCGATGCCGCCGCTTCCGATGCTGTGCTAAGAAGAGAAGGCATCGCCGGGAGCGGCACCATGGCCGCAGGCGGCGGTGGGCTGGTCTGCTTTGCCTACGGCGATATCGTGAGGGTCGGATATTT
>JAZRCQ010000175.1:0-7477 GCA_045659845.1 Eubacteriales bacterium | reverse complement strand
TTCCGTGAACCCGCCCCCTTGCCCCCCCCCCCCCCACCATAAAAATTAAAAAAGCCGAAAGCGAGCAATCGATTTCGGCTTTTTTCAATACGTATGTGAAAAATCCGTGCACATCCCGCCTTCAGATGAGATACTGACCGTTGATCCGCAGTCGGAAGCGAAGCCCCAGCCGCTCAGCGGCACGGCGGCAAAGCAGCATCCGCTCCATAAAGATCTCAAAATATTCCAGCACGGGGCTCAGCGCGGTGTCCACCTCCAGAGCCAGCACAACCGCTCCCGTCTCCCGCTCCAGCAGAAGCTCCGAGGACAGCACGGCATAGTTCACCCGATCATGGATATCCACGGCGGCATCTCTCGGATCGCGCACGCGGCTGCGGCGAACGTCACTCTTGTCGGCCAGGATCAAGGCCGCCGCCATGGGGCTCACGGGAACCCCCGTGCCCTCGTCATGATTTCCGATCGCCGTCACGATGGACGCGATTTCTGCAGGCTCCATCCGCAGGCGGTGCAGGATCTCAAAGGCCATCAGCGCGCCGCTCTGACTATGCGACGTGCGATTCACCAGATTGCCAACGTCATGCAGATATCCCGCGATCCTCCCCAGCTCAGCCTCCCGCTCGGAGCAACCAACCTCCAAAAGGATCCTGCCCGTTTCCTCGGCCACGCGCGTCACGTGCGGAAAGCTATGCTCGGTGTAGCCCAAGGCAGCCAAGGAGGCATCCGCCTGCTCCACGTAGGCTCGGATCTCCTCGTTTTTCAGGATCTCCCGATAGGTCATCTCGATCACCATCCCTTCTTCTCCATTAGTATAGCATTTTTTTCGCCCGTATGCAAGTATTTTTTCATTTTTTGACGGATTCCCCCATCCGCTCTTGACAGAACGAGGCTTTTTCGCTATAATTAAGGTATCATTCATCGGAGGTCGTTTATGAAGATCATCCTTTATTTTGTATTGTTTGCCGCACTCACGGCCGCTCTTCTCCTGCTCCCCCGCAGAAAAGCCACCAAGCGATTCGGCATGGCGCTCATGGCCGTTGCCCTGCTTTTTGAGCTGCTGGTTTGCAATTTCCATTCCTACCATCTCCTGTCGGGCGGCTATGAAAAGACCACCTACACCGCCGAAAGCGAGGAGCTTCGGCTCTCCTCGGTCGAGGGGAACACCGTTGTTGCGGAGCTAAACGGTCTTTCCGAGCCGATCGGCACAGTGAAGCTTCTTTGCGATCTGGAGGAGACCGAGGATTTCACGGGCTCTCCCTACGTCACCGTGAAGATCGACGCCAAGGACGAAACCTATCAATCCTCCTGGCGCTCCTCCGTGACCGAAGGCGAGCTGATCCGCGGCGACGATCGATCAGCCTATCTGGTGCTGAATCTCAGCGGCAACGTCAGCGATCTCCGCATCCGTCTGACGGCAAAAAGCTCCTGCAGCCTGCGCTTTGAAAGCCTCACGCTCAACGAAGCGATCCCCCTCACCCTCTCGCCCCTTCGCCTGCTTCTGCTGGTGGGAGCCGCTCTCGGTATTTTTCTGCTCCTCACCCATCCTCTGATGAAAAAGCCCTTCGGGGAGAGCCGCCGCGCCTGCCGCATCATTGCCCTTTCCATGACCGCCGTTCTGATCCTCGGCGCCGCCGCCTTGGTGTTCCTCTATCAGTATGACCGCACGGGAGCCATTCTCAGCACGCCCCACCAAACCACGGGAAATCAGATCACCCAAGAGCTGGTGGATGCCTTTGAGGCAGGACAGGTGTCGCTTTTGGACGAGCCCTCCGAGGAGCTTCTTGCCCTCCAAAACCCCTACGATTGGAGCGAGCGCAGTCAGGCAGGGATCTACTATAAATGGGATCACCTCCTGTTTGAAGGAAAATACTATTCCTACTACGGCATCGCCCCCGTGATCCTGCTCTTTCTTCCCTACCATCTGCTCACGGGCTACTATTTCCCAACCCCCGAGGCCGTCCTGCTCTTCGGAGCCTTGGGCATCCTCTTCCTCACGCTGGCCTATCTGGCCTTCTGCGAGCTGTTCGCCAAAAAGATCCCCCTCTCCATGGTGCTGACGGGCCTTTTGATCTGCCAATTCTCCAGCGGCGTATGGTTTAATTTCTGCTCTCCTCTCTTCTATGAGATCGCGCAGACCTCCGGCTTCTGCTTCACCTGTGCGGGGCTATGGTTGCTCTTGCGGGCAGGAGTGCTTGGAGGCAACGACGTTCCCATTCGCTTCCCCTCCCTCTGTCTCTCCCCCGTTTCCCTCTCCCTGGCGGTGCTTTGCCGCCCCACGCTGGCGCCTTATTGCGTGGCCGCGCTGATCTTTATCTTCTTCGGGCTTCTCAAGCTCCTGCGCCGCCCCGCCGCACTCTCTCCCCTGCCTCGCCGTCGCCCCACCGTTTCCTATCTGCTCTCCGCCCTGCTTCCCTTTGCCGTGATCGGAGGCGCGCAGATGCTCTATAACCACGTGCGCTTCGGCTCGATCCTCGATTTCGGCATCCAATATTCCCTCACCATCAACGATTTCACCAAGGCCGAATATCACACCGACCTTGCCATGATCGGCTTCCATAATTTTCTCTTTGCCTTCCCCTCGGTTCGCCCCGAATTCCCCTACCTGTTCGCAAACTTCTCCGATCTCGCCGCAAACGGCTACTACTATATCGCCAATCGCTACGCCATCGGTCTCTTCTTCAGCTCCCTGCCTACGTGGGGCTATCTGGCAGCGCCTGCCGCCATCGGAGTGCTAACTCCCGAAGAGCGAAAGCAGGCCATTCCGCTGGTGAGCGCCACCTGCGTTCTCGTGCCGCTGGTGATCATCTTCTCCATTTGGGAAAGCGGCTACGGCGTTCGCTATTGCACCGATTTTGCATGGCAATTCATTCTCGGCGCCATCGGAATTCTCTTTCTTCTCTACGTTCGCCGCGCCGACGGGCAGGTCAAGCGTCTCACAGAGGGCTTCTTCGTGCTGTCCTCCGCCGTTGCCTTCCTTTGCGCCTTCGGCCTTGTCTACGCCTACATGAGCAAGACCAATCTGCTGGAGGCATCGTTCCTCTCCTTTGAGCGCCTGTTCGATTTCTGGATCTGAGAAAGGAAAATCGCTATGAAGCTTTATCTCGTTATCCCCTGCTATAATGAGGAGGAGGTCCTCCCCGAAACCGCCAACCGTCTTCGCGAAAAGCTGGATGCGCTGGAATCGGCGGGCAAGATCTCCGGCGAGAGCCGCATCGTGTTCGTCAACGATGGCTCCCGCGACCGCACGTGGGAGCTGATCGAGGAGCTGCACCGCTCCGATCCCATCTTCCGCGGCATCTGCCTCTCCCGCAACCGCGGCCACCAAAACGCGCTTCTGGCAGGCCTGATGACCGTGAAGGAGGAATGCGACGCCGCCATCAGTCTGGATGCCGACCTGCAGGACGACGTCAACGCCATCGATGAAATGGTGGAGCGCTATCACGAAGGCTACGACGTGGTCTACGGTGTGCGAAGCTCCCGCAAAAAGGACACGTTCTTCAAGCGCACCACGGCGCAGGGCTTCTATAAGCTCATGCGAGCCATGGGCGTGGAGACCGTTTATAACCATGCCGACTACCGCCTGATGAGCCGCCGCGCGCTGGAGGGACTGGCTGAATTCAAGGAGGTCAATCTTTTCCTGCGAGGCATCGTCCCGCTGGTGGGCTTCAAAAGCACCACCGTTTCCTACGAGCGCGGAGAGCGCTTCGCGGGTGAATCCAAGTACCCGCTCAAAAAGATGCTGGCCTTTGCCTTTGAGGGCATCACGTCTCTCTCGGTGAAGCCCATCCGCATGATCGCCACGCTGGGCTTTCTGATCTTCTGCGTGAGCATCGGCATGCTGCTCTATTCCCTGATTCGCAGGATCGGCGGACACACGGTGGACGGCTGGGCCTCACTGGCCGTTTCCATCTGGGCGCTGGGCGGCATCCAGCTCCTCGCCATCGGCGTGATCGGCGAATACATCGGCAAGATCTATCTGGAAACCAAGGCTCGCCCCACCTTCCTCATTCAGGAATATCTGAAGGATGAGTGATCGCATCGCAAAAACAGAATCCAACGACTTCCGCAAAGAAGCGCAACGGCTTTTCTTCTCCTCTGAGCCATTGCGCTTCTGTTTTTTCATACGTAACCTTGCTGACAGTGGTCAAAAAAAGCAACTCCCGCAACCGTTCATGATTGCGGGAGTTGCTTTTGATCAGAGCTCGGGGGCTTCCAGAACCCCGTTGAGGCGGAGAGAGATCCGCTTGGTCAGCCCCGTGATATAAACCTCGATCCGGTCATCAGATTCCAGCACCGCATTCAGCGTGATGCTGGAGAACGAAATGAGCGGATTTTTCTCATCGTATTTCTTTCCGTCGATCTTAATGTAGTGGTGCATTCTGCCGGCATAAACCACGATAAAATATCCGCCGATGCGATAGGTCTTGCAGGAGAAGAACAGCGCAGTGATGGTAAGCGGAGCCACGTAGATCAAGCGAAGGATCGCCCAAAGCCACACGAACGCCATGAAGAAATCGGCATCCTCCGCGGCGGCATCATCCTCGGCAGATTCAATATCCGCAAAGCTTACGATCTCATAGGAATCGACCTCACCGTCTACGGTGAAATACGTATTATCCAAAACACAATCGTAGTAATAGGACGTCACCTCGACCTCGGTCTGACCAAGAGATTTTCCTCCGGCATCAAAAAATTCAACAATCACATACCCATCGTAAACGTATTGATTGAACTCGATCTCCAACGAGCACGCCGTTTCATCCAAGTACTCGTAATAATTAACAATCGTGCAATTGCTGTCAACGATCTCAACGGGGATCGGCTCCTCAGCAGGAAGAAGCAAGCCTATAAAAAGCAGTCCCAGAATGATCAGAAGCGGCAGGAAAAACCAAGCCAGCATGATGATCTTTCGCAGCACCAGACCGGTGGATTCTCCAAATGTTTTTGTTTGTTCCATGAAAGTTCTCCTCCATATCAGTTTGTGTTTTTGTAACGAAATCCTACGATGCAGACGGCACGCCCCCTCACATCAGGAAAGCAACCGTCATCGGCAATTTAATTATTGCTAAAATAAACAACCGCGCAGATCGTTATAGCGATAATGGCAATGATCAAAACTGCCGCCGTCTGTCCCGGGCCCATCCCCAACATACCCCTTCCTCCTTTCCCTTTCTTGATCGAATTATAACACATTTGTTTTCATTTGTCAACATATGTATTCATTTTTATTGCAAAAGGAGGCTATAATTATGTATATAACGTAAGAAAATGAACGGAGGCAGTGCGAATGCTGGATGCAGCCATTGTCGGCAAGGTCATTCAAGCCTATCGGGAGCAACGCGGGCTTTCGCAAGAGGTGGTGAGCGGACTTGCCGATATCGGAAGAACCCATTTGAGCGCCATCGAACGCGGTGTGCGCAAGCCAACTCTGGAAACCTTTTTCAAATTGGCAGAGGCCATGAATATCGAGCCCAGCACCCTGATGAAATCGATCGAAAACGAGATCAAAAAATAGCGCCCAATGCCAAGGCATTGAGCGCTATTTTTATATGCGGTGTGCTTTAAACCAGCTCACCCACGTAGTATTTTTTCTTTCCTCTGCGAACCACCAGATACTTTCCGGCAATGCAGCTCTCGGCGTTCACCTCGAAGGCCGCATCCTTCACAACGTCACCGTTGATCGTCAGTGCGCCGTTGGAAAGAAACTCTCTTGCCTCACGCTTGGAGGAGCAAACCCCGGCCCCCACCAAAACGTCGGCCAGAGCGCCGCCCTTGGTCTCGAAGTGGGGAACGTTTTTCAAGCCGATCAGCAGATCCTTCACGGGGATCTCCTTGATGTTGCCTGCAAACAGCTGCTCGCTCACCTGCACAGCCTCCTCGAAGGCGCCCTCGCCATGCAGATCCTTCAGGATCTCGCGAGCCAGGGCCTTCTGTGCCAGACGGCGCTCGGGAGCCTGATTGTTGTCGGCCTCGATAGCCTCGATCTCCTCGCGGGAGAGGAAGGTGAGGCGCTTGAGATACTCGATCACCATGCTGTCCTCGGAGTTGAGCAGGAACTGATAAAGCTCATAGGAGCTGGTCTTGTTCTTATCCAACCAAACGGCATTGCCCTCGCTCTTGCCGAACTTGTTGCCGTGAGAGTCGGTCACAAGAGGCATGGTCATGGCATAAACCTCGTCGCCCGTGGTCTTGCGGATCAGCTCGATGCCCGTGGTGATATTGCCCCACTGGTCGGAGCCTGCCACCTGCAGATCCACGCCGCGATTTTCGTGGAGATACTTGAAATCCAAGCCCTGAATGAGCATATAGGAAAACTCGGCGTAGGAAATGCCGCTCTCCATCTGGCGGCGGATCAGATCCTTGCTGAGCATATAGCCAACGTTGATATATTTTCCGTAGTCGCGGAAGAAATCGATGATGTTGAGATCCTTCACCCAATCGTAGTTGTTCACCACCTCATAGGGGAAGATCTTCTGCAGCTGCTCCTTGAGGCAACCGTAGTTGCGGATCACCTCGTCGCGATCGGAGAGCTTGCGCTCCACGGTGCCTCTGGGATCGCCGATGAGAGCGGTTGCCATCCCCACCAGCAGCAGGGGCGTGTGACCTGCCGCGGCCAGACGGCGGGTGATGAGGAAGGAGGAGTAGTGGCCGAGGTGCAAGCTGTCGGCCGTGGGGTCGGTGCCGATGTAGAAGGTGAGACCGCCCGCATTGAGCTTATCGATGAGGTCGGGGCTGGAGATCTCCTGCACCAGACCGCGCCATTTCAGATCCTCGTAGAGTGTCATAGCGAAAAATCCTTTCTTTTTCCATGCCGAAGCGGCATCAGATATCGCTCTATTATACCACGAAAACCTCGGCTCGTCAACAAGTTTCCCCAAAAAATCGGGAAAAAGGAGCGAGATTTCACGCTTTTTTCAAAAAAAGTTCCCTTCTCCGGAGAAAAAATATTAAAAAAATCTTGACAAACACCAAAAATTATGCTAAAATATTCAAGTACGGGGCATTAGCGCAGTTGGGAGCGCACAACACTGGCAGTGTTGGGGTCAGGGGTTCGAATCCCCTATGCTCCACCAGAAAAAAGCACTTGCGCAAGCAAGTGCTTTTTTCAACGAAATTTGCCCTTCGGGCAAGTGAAATAGCTCCGCTGTGAAATATTTGCTCCGCAAATGTGAAATATTCGCTGACGCGAATGTGGGCAAATTTCATTTCACATTGCGACGAAGGAGCAATATTTCACAATGTGCGATAGCACATTATTTCACATTCGGCTGGAGCCGAATATTTCACTTAAAAAGCGAACGGGTTTATATGCTCCACCAACAAAAAACGCACTTTTGTCTACCGACAAATTAGGTTTTTTTGAATGATGTTTGCCTTCGGCAAATGATGTTGGCTTCGCCTAATGATGTTCGCTTCGCGAATGATGCGTGGCTTCGCCACATTTTATGGCAAACATCGCATCATTGCGAGTGAAACGAGC
>JAZRCQ010000174.1:0-2248 GCA_045659845.1 Eubacteriales bacterium | reverse complement strand
GACGGTCGAGGCGAAGGATCGGTCTGGCAGAACGTGAGAAGATCCGTTATGCTGTCGCAGAAATGCGGAGTGCTATCTGATTCACCGCGAGAGTCATTTTTTGGATTTTGGTGAGGCAGAGCGCAATTCCGTGCGCTCTGCCTTTTTGAGATCAGGAAAGGAAATCAACGAGATGAAGAAACCAACTGTATTCAAGGGAGTCGCAACGGCTCTGATCACCCCCCTCACCGAAACGGGAGTGGACTACCCCGCATTGGAGCGGTTGATCGAATGGCAGATCGAAAAGGGGATCAATGCCCTTGTTTCCTGCGGAACCACGGGTGAGGGATCCACGCTCACCGATGAGGAGCATCGCGAGGTTCTGCGCTTCACCGTGGAAAAGGTGGCGGGAAGAGTTCCCGTGATCGCGGGAACGGGCTCCAACGACACGGCCTATGCCATCGATCTGACAAAATATGCCTGCGAGATCGGCGCCGATGCTATGCTGGTGGTGTCTCCCTACTATAACAAGGCCACGCAAAAGGGCCTGATCCAATCCTTCACGGCCATTGCCGATGCCAGCACCAAGCCGGTGATCCTTTATAACGTGCCCTCCAGAACGGGGTGCAACATTCTGCCCGAAACGGCCGCGATCCTTGCCGAGCATCCCATGATCACGGGCATCAAGGAGGCCTGCGGCAATATCTCCCAGATCGCCGAGCTGGCCGCCGCCGTGCGCGGAAAGATGGATATCTATTCCGGAAACGACGATCAGATCGTGCCTGTGCTTGCCTTGGGCGGCGTTGGCGTGATCTCGGTGCTTTCCAATCCCATGCCTGCAGAAACGGTGGCGATCTGCGACAAGTTCTTCGCGGGCGACGTGGCGGGAAGCGCAGAGCTGCAGCTGGATCTGCTGGAAATGGTTTCCGCGCTCTTCTGCGAGGTGAATCCCATTCCCGTGAAAGCCGCAATGGCCGCCATGGGCTTTGGCGAGAACACGCTTCGTCTGCCGCTCACGCCTATGGAGCCTGCCCATGAGGAAAAGCTCCTCAGCATCATGAAGGGGCTGGGAATTCCCATGGCGGAGGGAGCGAACTGATGAAGATCCTGATCTGCGGCGTTGGAGGCCGCATGGGCAGGGAGGTGGCTTCCATGGCTTTGGGAGGATGCCGCGGCGCTGAGGTGGTCGGCGGCTACGATGTGCTTGCCGTGGATGCCTCGGAGTTCCCCTGCTACACCGAGTGGAGCGCGGTGAACGTTGCTCCCGATTGTATCATTGATTTTTCTCACCACGCGGGAACCGTTTCCATGCTGGAGTTCGCCGTTTCCCGCAACGTTCCCGTTGTGCTGGCCACCACGGGACACACGGAGGAGGAGCAGGCCGCCATTCGCGCGGCGGCAGAGAAGATCCCCGTGTTCTTTTCGGCCAATATGTCGGTTGGCGTGGCGCTTCTTTGCGAGCTGGCCAAGCAGGCGGGTCGGGTGATGTCGGATGCAGAGATGGAGATCATCGAAAAGCACCACAATCGCAAGCTGGATGCTCCCAGCGGCACGGCTCTGCTTCTGGCGGAGGCCATTCGCACCGTTCGCACCAAGGCCAAGCTGATCTTCGGGCGTTGCGGTCAGGGTAAGCGCGATCCCGAGGAGATCGGCATCCATGCTATTCGCATGGGCAATATCGTTGGCGAGCATGAGGTGATCGATGGCACCGACACGCAAACCATCACTCTGCGCCATGAGGCTCACAGCCGCTCTCTCTTTGCCGAGGGGGCCATCTGCGCCGCCGATTTTCTCATCGGACAGAGCGCGGGACTTTACAATATGCAGGACCTTCTGAAGGATTGAAGGCTTCTTGGAGGACGTTATGATCTGTGAAAATCTTTCGGTGAACGAGGCCGGGAATCTTACCATTGGCGGAGCGGACACGGTGGCGTTGGCGAAAAAATACGGCACACCGCTCTACGTGATGGATGAGGATCGGATCCGCGAGCGCTGCCGCACCTATCTTGCCGCCATGCGGGAGGCCTTCGGCCCCTCCGCGCTTCCGCTCTATGCGGGCAAGGCGGCGGCCTTCCGCCATATCTATCGCATCATGCGGGAGGAGGGAATGGGGATCGACGTGGTCTCCTCGGGCGAGATCTATTCTGCCGCTTCCGTGGGCTTCCCCATGGAGCGAGCCTATTTCCACGGAAACAATAAGACCGATGCGGATATCGCCTACGCCATGGAAATGGGCGTTGGCTATCTGGTGGTGGACAACGAGGAGGAG
>JAZRCQ010000173.1:0-9794 GCA_045659845.1 Eubacteriales bacterium | reverse complement strand
GCCTGTGGGATTCATGATGATTGCCCGTGACGTTCCTTGGATTGAGCAGTACTACGGTTCGCCCGCAAAGTATTATTACATCTGGCGATTCATGATTGATAAAAGATACCAAGGTAACGGTTACGGAAAAGAAGCTATGCTACAGGCGCTGGATTTCATCCGCACCGTCCCCCCTGCGGGTGAAGCAGAATACTGCTGGCTGTCCTACGAACCTGAAAATACAGTGGCACAGAAACTGTATGCATCTCTGGGTTTTGAGGAAAGGCCTGAACTATATGAAGAACTCGCCGAGATGCCTGCTGTATTGAAGTTGTAACACGCTGCCAAATTCCAATTTATCGAATAGCAAACGCCGACAGACTTTTGAAAATCTGCCGGCGTTCATTATTTGGTTTCTGCGGATTAAATCAAGCAAGGTTATTTATGATTTCTCCGCTAAGGACATCTCCCTTTTCACTCTGCTCCGTTTTTTTGCATTCAGAAGGTGATGCGCTCCACGCAGACCGCGCGGTCGCCCTCGATCTGAAAGACGGTGCCGTGGGCGGTGATGGGGCCGCCGGCCACAACGAAGCGGGCGGGGAGAAGATTCCGCATCCGCTCCAGCACACATTCCGTTTCGCTGCCGATAATGCCGCTATGAGGGCCGCACATTCCCAGATCGGTCTGATAGCCGCTTCCCTTGGGGAGGACCTGCTCATCGGCGGTGGTCACGTGAGTGTGAGTGCCGAAGATCACGTGGATCCTGCCGTCGTAAACGCGCGCCATGGCCAGCTTTTCGCTGGTGGATTCGGCATGGAAATCCAGCAGGGCGTAATCATAATTTCCTCGCTCACGGTTGAGAATGCGATCCACGGCCTCGAAGGGATCGCCGTAGTTATCCATATGTGCGCGTCCGCAGGCGTTGATGCAAAGCACGCGCCAGCCGCAGGCATCGGCGATCGTGTAGCCCATGCCGGGGCACTGGGGAGGGAAGTTGGCAGGGCGGATCACGCTTGAGCCCTCATCCAAAAGAGAAAAGAGATCCTTTTGGCCGAAGGCATGATTTCCAAGGGTGATCACGTCGGCGCCGCAGGCCAGCAGGCGCTTGGCATCCTTGGCGGAGATCCCGCGGATCTCGGATGCGTTCTCACCGTTCACCACCGCGAGATCCACCCGATATTGCTTCCGCACGGCCCAGAGCCGCTCCTCCAGATAGTCCAGCGCGCGGAGTCCCACCACGTCGCCCAATGCCAGAATTCGCATAGTTAAACCTCATTTCTACGTTGCATATAGGGGTATTATACCACAGACGCCGAGGATTGTCAAGCGCGATCCTCGGCGTCCGTTTGTTTTCAGATCCCAAGATCCACGATCTTGTTTCCGAAGAAGAATTTTCCGAAAATATATTTGTTGCAGGAATTTTCAAATGCGGTGATCACGCCGCCCTTGTAGTAGTCCAATCCCTCGGACATGGCGGGACCCTTCAGCTCGCGAATGCAGTTGTTCAGATAATAAACAGGCGCGCCGTCCAGCGTTTTGCCGGAGTCCACGGCGTCGGCGAGGTTGTAGACGTAGAAGTAGCTGTCATTCAGACCGTAGGAGGTGGAAAGCACCACGCGGCCGTCGGGCGTGAAGCAGATGCCCTGCACCTTGTCGCGGATGGAATACACCTTCAGAGGCGTGGACAGATCGGAGGGGGCATACACGCTGACGATTGCATGGAAAAGTCCATCGGGGGTTTCGTAGGGATGAGAGGTGACGTATTGGCCGCCGTCGTGGAATTCGCCAACGTAAACGAACTGGTCGTCGGCGTAGATGAAGGAGGCGTGATTGTTCACGCGGGTGCCTTTTCCGATCTCGATCACGTCGCCGTCGGCGGCCTCCAGCACGGTTGCCTTGGAAATGGCGTACACGGTGCTTTCGCTGGCCAGATAGAGGGTATCGCCAAGGTCGGCGATGCCGCCTGCATGGCCGGTGAAGGCCTCACCGTTTTTGTGCAGGGAAACGAAGTGGGAATCGTTGTCCTCGGTGGTCACGTAGATGCGGCTGGCGGAATGGTCGGCCATGTAGCCGGAAACAAACAGCTTGCCGTCTGCCTCCGAGGCGCAGAGCCCTTGGCAAACAAAGCCGTCGTTCAATCCCGGATTGCGGGCGACGTTGGTGTTTGCCTTGTAATATTCGCCGTAGATGGCAAATTTTGCAAGATTGAGGCCAAGGAGCGCCACCGTGGCCAGCAGAAGTGCGGCTCCCACCAGCAGGCAGAGGGGCTTGATGAAGAAACGGAATACGGCTTTCATTGAGAATTCTCCCTTCATGATCGAATGAAATGGTATCTTCATTTTACCATGCAGAGGGCGGAATGTCAAGAAAAATGTGCTTGAAGACGGCTTATTTTCCGATTGAAGGAAAAAATATATCGATTATCGATAAATTTGTATTGACAATCGGTGGTTTCGGTGATATAATGAGGGTGAAAAAATTTCCCAAGGAGGAGAACGATGATGAAAAAGCAAGCGGCGGCGATTTTGGGTGCGCGGATTTTGGCAGGGATCCTATTGGCTTCGCTGGTGGCCCTGGCGTGTATTTTGCCCTTGGTGGTGGAATCACTTTGCGGCACCAGAGATCTTTTAGGCGACCGAGCGAACCTTTCAGAGGAAGGACAGGGCTTCATTCTTGCCATTGCCTACGGGATGCTGGCGGTGGCGACCGCAGCGATCGTTTTACTCCTGCTTCTGCTTTCCGTGATCGCGAGGGGAGAGGTCTTTTCCTCCCGCTCTCTCGGGCTGCTCTCGGCGGTGGCCGCCTGCTGCTTTGGAGAGGCGGCGCTGTTTCTCTCGCTGGTGTATTGGTTTCAGCTGGCCTTGGGCGCGGCCTTTGCCGCCGCCTTTGTGGGGCTTTTGCTTTGGGTGGTGCGAAGTGTGATCGCGCAGGCCAACCTTATCAAAGCAGAAAATGATTTCACGATCTGAGGTGGCGAATGATCCTTTTGAATTTGGATGTGATGATGGCCAAGCGAAAGATCTCGCTGGGCGAGCTGGCCGAACGGGTGGGGATCACCCCCGTGAATCTTTCTATTTTGAAAAACAATCGGGCGAAGGCGATCCGATTTTCCACGCTGGAGGCGATCTGCCGCGCGCTGGATTGCCAGCCTGCCGACATTTTGGAATTTGTTCCCGATGAGAAAGGAGAAATATGATGGAGCATTACGAGCAGCAAGAGACACACGCCACCGCCGCTTCGGCACAATGGCATCCGATCGTTGAGGCCCCTGCACCTCCCGCCTTTACTGCGGTGGACGGTGTGGCCGCCATCGCCTCTTTTCCCGTGGCCTTTCTGTTGGCGCGATCCCTGCCGAAAGCAAGTCACCCGCTGGGCACGCTTCTGGTCACGCTTCTGATCCTCGGCCTTGGTGCCGTTTATCTGATCCTGCGCGGCAAGCCTCTCACGGGGCGCGCATGGTGCCTGATGGGGATCGCTTCGATCTTTTCTGTTTCCTATTTCACGAGCGGCAATGCTTGGGTGCTGTTCTTCGTGGGACTTCTGATCACGATTTTGTATTGCGCCGCGGCTTATGAAAGCTGTGGGCTCTCCTCACGCCGCGCCGATCGGCTTCTGCGGGAGCTGGGGGATTGCGCGGTGCGCCTGCCGCTGAAGCGCTTAGGCGCGGTGTTTGGTGCCGTGAAGGGGCTGGGCGGACAAAACGGCCTTGCCCGTCGGCTGGGGAAGTCCGTGAAATACGTTGGCATCGGCCTGCTGGCGGCTCTGATCCCCACGGCGCTGGTTTGGGGACTCCTCTCCTACGACGAGGGCTTCAACCGGCTGATGCGCTCCCTGCTTCCCGATTCCACCGACGGCTGGGGCGCGATCATTCTGGATCTGATCCTCACCGTGCCGCTTGCCATGGCGCTCTTTGCGGGGGTGTTTGCCTCGGTGGATCGCTCGGAGCGAGAGCCCTCCTGCGAGGATCGAGGGCGGCGGGAATTGCCTCTGCTTTTGCTTTGCACGGCCGTCACGCCCCTGCTTTTGATTTACGTGGTGTTCTTTATTTCGCAGGCCGACTACTATCTTTCCGCCTTCACTCACACTCTGCCCGACGGCCTCACCTACGCCGCCTACGCCCGCGAGGGCTTCTTCCAGCTTTGCGCGGTCTGCACGGTGAACGCCGTTCTGCTGCTGCTCTTTTGTATGCTGGCGAGAAAAGGTGCAAACGGTGAGCGACATCCTGTGACGGGTGTCTATGCGCTGGTGATCTCTCTGTTCACGCTGATCCTGATCGCCACGGCGCTTTCCAAAATGCTTCTTTATATCGATTCCTACGGTCTGACGCAGAAGCGTGTTTACACCTCGTGGTTCATGCTCCTGCTGGCGGTCGGATTCCTTTCGGTGGCCGTAAAGCAGGTGGTGCGCCGCGCTCCCGCCGCGGCCGCTGCGTTGGCGATCGCGCTCCTTCTTTGCGGTGCGGTCGCTCTGCCGAACGTGGATGCGATCATTGCGAACTACAACGTTTCTGCCTATCTGGAGCAGAAGCTTCCAACGGTGGACGTGGCGTCGCTCAACGATCTGGGAGAAAGCGCCGTTCCTGCCAAGGTGCGGCTGGAGAGCGCGCTTTTGGAAAAGGAGGCGCGCACCGATGCCGAGGAGGTGCTTTTGAGGGAGGTCTCCGACGCGCTCGATCAGGATGCGGAGGAGCTGGAGGAGCGAGGCTTTTTCGCCGCCTCCTTGCCCCGACTGCGCGCCGAAGCCAGCTTGAACAAACGAAAATAATGCAAAAAGAGGTGCAGAGCCGATCCATTCCGACTCTGCACCGTTATTTTATCCCTCGATCTCGCCGTAGTGCTCCCGCGGACGGAAGATCAAGGAAATGCACCAGATGCCCGCCAGACCAACCACGGTGTAGATGATGCGGCTGAGCAGGGTGGCAGGGCCTCCGCAGATCCAGGCAACGAGGTCAAATTGAAAAAGTCCGATGCTGCCCCAATTCAAGGCACCGACCACGGTGAGGATCAGGGCGATTCGATCCATAATCATAATTTCAGTCTCCTTTTCAGCATAGAATGCCAACGATAGTATGTATCTCGGCGAGACAGTTATGCATGGCGGCGGCTGTCAGAAACTACCATGCGAAAAATGACGAAAAGCGGTTTACAATTTTTTTCAGATGTGCTATAATATTGTCGGTCGACCAATCACCAACAATTGTTCAAGCATGAGGAAAAGCATGAAAAAAACGAGAAGAACCACTTTTTTATTGCTGACAGCTCTGGTCTTGACTTGGACGCTTTCTTTTTCCGCAGGGGCGCTTTCCTATCGCAAGGGGGCAAACGGTGCCTCCGCCTCCTACCGTGCCGCGCGGTACTATGCGCATCTTTCCAAGGTTCCCCTCACGGGCGACGGAAGAAGCGACGTTCTGGCGGTGGCCCTTTCCCAGCTGGGCTATCAGGAGGGAAGCTCCACCTCCCAGCTGGGAGGCACGGTTGGCACCTCCGGAAATTTCACCGAATTCAACTACAATATGGGGGATTTTTCGCAGGGCTACGGCGGGAAAAACTATCCGTGGTGCGCCTCCTTCGTTTCTTTTTGTCTGTATCAGGCTCGCGTCACCGATCAGAACGGCATTGAGGACTGGTGTCGCAAGCACACGAGCGATCCTGCCTATCTTTGGTGTGAGGTGAGCTGCAAGGAATGGGCCGCTCAGCTTCGCCGCCACGGCTATTTCCGCAACGGAAAATCCTATGGCGGCACCTACCGCCCTCGCCCTGCCGATCTGATCTTTTTCACCAAGGACGGCTCTGCGGAATCCCACGTTGGTCTGGTGCTGTGGGTGGATGGAGGCACGGTCTACACCATTGAAGGCAACACCTCATCGGCTTCCGGTCTGGAGGCCAACGGCGGAGGGGTTTACATCAAAAGCTATGCGCTGGGAAATTCCTGCATCCGCGGCTATGGAGTGATGCCGTATCGGGAAGCCCCCCACGCCGAGACGAGTCCCGACGGCAAAAGCCCCACGGCGGGGATCTACATAACGGCGGCGAGCAAATACGTTTACAGCACCGCCACCGCCACCGCGCACAAGTGGCTTCTGCCGAAATACACGATGATTGCCGTGCTTGAGGTGGCCGAAAACGGGCGTCTGCGCGTGGCCTGCGAGATCGGCGGCAAATGGGTGGAGGGGTATGTGAAGAACAACGCCGATCGCGTGATCCAGCTCTATTCCTACGGCGTGGAGCGCGTGGACGGTGAACGCTACGAATTGGATAGGACCACCCTTGGGCTGATAGCGCTTCCGCCTCCCGAGCCGCCGGCAGAACAACCGACGGAGAAACCCACCGAGGAGTCAACGGAGAAGCCAACGGAAGAACCGACGGAAGAACCAACGGAAGAACCAACGGAAGAACCGACAAACGAACCAATGCAGGCACCCTCTCCTGAGGAAGGGGAGCCTGATGCGGCAGGCTGCAGAGGCGGCGCGGGATTTGTTGCCGTGTGGTGCGCGCTCGTGTCGGGCGCGGCTTTGCTTACGAGACGGAAAAGAAAGGACGAACGGAAATGAAAACAACGAAATGGCTTGCAGAGCATACCTCGTCGCTGGCGGGGAAAACGGTTGCCGTGACGGGAAGCACGGGAGGGCTGGGGCAATCTCTCTGCCGCGTGCTGGCCGCCCTCGGCGCAGATCTTGTTTTGCTGGATCGGAATCCGAAGAAGGCCGAGGCCGCCGATGCGCGCCTGTTGGCCGAATATCCCACGCTCCGCATCAAAAGGATCTCCTTGGATCTGGAGCGGATGGAAACGGTTCGTGCCGCTGCCGAGGCTTTGCGGGCGCTTCCCTTGGACGTGCTGATCCTCAACGCGGGGGCATACAGTATTCCGAGGCACACCTGCGAAAACGGACTGGACAACGTATTTCAGATCAATTGTGCCGCGCCCTATTATCTGGTGCGGGAGCTTTTGCCGCTGCTTCGGGCGCGGCGGGGGCGCGTGGTGGCGGTTGGAAGCATTGCCCATCGCTATTCCGAAAGCGATTCTCTCGACGTGGATTTTTCCCAGCGGAGAAAGGCCTCGCTGGTGTATGGCAACGCCAAGCGCTGTCTGATGGCATCTCTGATCGAGTTGTTTGCAGAGGAGCGGGAGGCCTCCCTTGCGGTGGTGCATCCCGGAATCACCTTCACCAACATCACCTCGCATTATCCCAAGCTGATCTTTGCTCTGATCAAGCATCCCATGAAGCTGATCTTTATGCCCACCGACCGCGCGGTGCTTTCCACGGTGCAGGGGATCTTTGATCCTTGTTGCGGTGCGGAATGGATCGGCCCTCGGTTGCTGGATATCTGGGGCTTGCCGAAAAAACGCCCCTTGAGGAGCATTCCCGAAAGGGAGCGGCGCGAGCTTCTGGAGCGTGCGGAGGAGATCTATCGGAAGGAAAAGGAAACGGAATAAAAGACTCCCGTGACTGCCGAGCGGCAGTCACGGGAGCCTTTTCTTGCCCGTTGATTATTGGCAGAGATCCTCGTAGAGGGTGTTCACGACGTGGCGGCCGATGGCCTTGTGTCCCATCAGATTGGGATGCAGGGCGGTGTCATCCGCGCCGTAGGTGTAAAGATCCTCCTCGGGGATCAGGCCCTCCTGCTGGTTGATGATGCCAACGTCGAAGTAATCCGCCAGCACCTTGATGCAGGTGTTGTAGGGATTGAGGATGGCGTTGGTGCAGGTGGGGCGAGCGTTGGTGAAGAGGGTGAAGCAATAGATCTTGGCATCGGGATAGAGCTGCTTCATATTGTAGAGTGCCAGTGCATAGGCTTCCTCCCATCCCATATAAGCCTGGACATAGATGGGCTCCTTACCCTCAGCCTTGGCCTGCAGCTCCTTGAACCAAGTGTCCACGCGCTCCTCGGTGGTTGCGCTGCCTGCGGCACCCAGCACGCTCAGGAGCTTGCCCTTGGGCGTTTGCTGGATCACGTCGTTGATTCCCATGTAGATGAGGATCACGTCGGGCTTCTGTCCCTGCTTGTTGGCCAGCTGAGAGGAGCGGAGATACATATTGTCCTGGCCTGCTACGGAGGAGGAGGTGTTGCCGAACACGCGGGAGCCGCTCCATGCATTGGGAACGCAGAGCTTCATGCCGGCGTCGTTCAGCACGTGGCCCCAATAAATCTGATTGTAGCTGCCGAAATTGCGGGCCACGGTGTTCCAGACGGCGTTATTGCCGATGGTGGAATTGTAGGTGATGTTGTTGCTCACGCCCTGATAGGTGGAGATACTGTCGCCCATAATGGAAAGATATTTTCCGCCGAGGACCTCTTTCACAGCGGCGGCTCTGGCCTGATAGGCGGCCTCCTCCTCTGCGGCGGCGTTGGCGGCGGCACGGTTTTCATAGGTGCGCTCGAAGGTGAAATCATAGAACAGGGTGGTGAAGCTGGATGCCATATCGGCCGTTCCCACCTTATTCAGGAAGCCGACCACGCCGAATTCGCGCATCAGCTCAGCGGCGGGATTGGTTTTTTCAATATTCGAGATGTAGGCGGGGATCAACGTGTCGGTGGAAGCATAAAGCGCCAGCGTTTCGTTCTTGGCCAGATCGATCTCGTAGGAGGAAAGATCAACGGTGATGAATTTGCGAGTGGTGGAGGTTTCCTTCAGATCATACTCTGCGGCGTTGATCAGAACGGTGTGCGTTTTGATGGGGGCCTTCTTCAAGCCCTCGTAGGTGTTGGTCACCTCATGGATGGTGAATTTGAAATTGCCGTCTGCATCGGTCTTCAGCGTCATGAAAACGGGGATGGTGATGGATTTCACCCGGCAGTTGCTGATGGTGATCAGATCGCGGATGGTGTAGGGGGCGGATGCGGAGGAATAATTGGTGAACTGTCCCTTTCCGCCAACGTAAAGCTCCTCGATCTTGGTGCGGATATTTTCGGGCAGATAATTCTCCACAACCGTGACGGGAGAATTGTCCTCCACGGGGGGCTCGGTGGCGAGCTCGCCGCCGGTGGTTACTTCGGGATCGCCTGCACCGGAGCAAGCGGAAAGAAGCATGCCGATGATGAGAAGAACGGATAGGAATGCAAGCTTGATTTTCATGGATGATCCTCCTTTTTTTGATGCATGCTGCATCTTACTCTTATTTTATCATGATATGATTTGAATGAAAATATAAAATTCTACAGAAAAAGGGTAAGATTCTTCAATCTCGGCGGTTTTATTTATCCCATTCGTGTTTTTCCTTCAAAATGGAGAAGAGGCTGACATAGCTTCTGTGGCGAGTTTTCGGGATCTCGCCTCGGGCCACCGCGCCGAGGATCGCGCAGCCCTCCTCCTTGGTGTGGGTGCATTTCCGATATTTGCATTGCCCCACGTAGGTGTGGAATTCGCGGAAGGTGGAAACGAGATCCTCCTTGGCAAAGAAATCAAAGCGCTCGAAATCCAGCATGGTGAAGCCGGGGGTGTCGGCAAGGAAGCCGCAATCGGCATCGGCAGAGAGGGGATAGAGCTCCACGGTTCGGGTGGTGTTTTTTCCGCGCTCGATGCGATGGCTGAGATCTCCCGTTTCCAGCTGAAGTCCCGGGAAAATACGGTTGAGCAGAGTGGATTTTCCAACGCCGGAGGCTCCCGAAAGGGCGGCGATCCTGCCCTTCATCCGCTGCTCCAGAAAGGCCTTCAGCTCCTCCACGCCCTCGCCCGTGGGGTTGATCACGGGGAATACGGAGAAGCCTGCCGTGCGATAGACTTTTGCCATTCGCTCGGCCACGTCGGGGGCAACGTCGCGCTTGGTGATCACCACGATGGGCTCGATGCCGTTGAACTCCGCGATGCAGAAGTCG
>JAZRCQ010000172.1:0-3832 GCA_045659845.1 Eubacteriales bacterium | reverse complement strand
GGAGTGAACGCCGAGCGCAGCGTCGGCATGGTCAGCATCCAAGCCGTATTTCTTTGCCTTGCGGAACTCGAAAAACTTCTTGGAGACCTCGGGGAACAGCGCATAGGAAAGCACGTCCTCCTCCTGCTCCAAATAAGGAGCGATCTCGGCGCGCAGCTGCTCCAGCTCGGGCTTCAGCTTATCGGCAGGACGGCAGGTGGTGGGCTCTTCGTCGCCAATGATCTTCTTGATAAAGGCGGGATCGATGGCCACAGCAGGCTTACCGTAGTCGCCTCGCACAATGCCCTTGAACTCCTTGGTGACGGTCTTATAGCGCTCACCCATGATCACGTTGAACACAGCCTGCGTACCAACGATCTGAGAGGAGGGCGTAACCAGCGGAGGATAGCCAACATCGGCACGAACTCTCGGAACCTCCTCCAGCACCTCGGTGAGCTTATCCGACTTTCCTGCCTGCGCCAGCTGGCTCATCAGATTGGAAAGCATACCGCCGGGAACCTGATACATCAATGCGTTCACGTCCACCTTCAGCGCCTTGGGATTGAGCAGACCGTCGGCCAGATACTTCTCGCGCAGAGGTGTGAAGTACTTCGTTACGGTGTCCAAAGCCTCCAGGCTGATACCGGTGTCGTAGGGAGTGCCCTGCAGAGCGGCAACCATCGCCTCCGTGGGAGGCTGAGAGGTACCCAGAGCCATAGGAGAGATCGCGGTGTCGATCACGTCAACGCCTGCCTCCACGGCCTTCATAAGAGTCATGGATGCGAGACCGGAGGTGTAGTGCGTGTGCAGCTGGATCGGAATTCTCACGCTTTCCTTCAGCACCTTCACCAGCTCATAGGCATCGTAGGGCTTGAGCAGACCTGCCATGTCCTTGATGCAGATGGAATCCGCGCCCATGCTCTCCAGCTCCTTGGCATACTTGGAATAGTAGTCCATGGTGTAAACGGGGCCGGTGGTGTAGGAAAGAGCCGCCTGCACGTGGCCGCCCTCCTTCTTGGTGGCACGGATGGCCGTTTGGAGGTTTCTGGTGTCGTTCAACGCATCGAAAATGCGGAGAATATCAATGCCGTTTGCGATGGATTTCTGAACGAAATATTCCACCACGTCATCGGAATAATGACGGTAGCCCAGAATATTCTGTCCTCTGAACAGCATCTGCAGCTTCGTGTTCTTCACCTTATCGCGGATCCTTCTGAGACGCTCCCAAGGATCCTCGTTGAGGAAGCGCATGCAGGCATCGAAGGTTGCGCCGCCCCATGCCTCCAGAGAATGGTAGCCGATCTGATCCATGGTTTCCAGAATGGGGAGCATTTCCTCGGTGGTCATTCTGGTGGCGATCAGAGACTGATGGGAGTCTCTGAGAACTGTTTCTGTAATTTTCACTTTTGCCATGATATGACTGTGAATCCTTTCTTCGATAATTTCATTGGAGGCTCATGATCAGCCGAAATAGGAGAGCAGAACGCCCGCCGCCACGGCAGAACCGATCACGCCGGCCACGTTGGGACCCATCGCGTGCATCAGGAGGAAGTTTCCGGGATCCTCCTCCTGCCCCACCTTCTGTGCCACGCGAGCCGCCATAGGAACGGCAGACACGCCTGCAGAGCCGATGAGAGGATTGATCTGTCCGCCCGTCAGCTTGCACATCAGCTTAGCGGTGAGCAGGCCGCCAACGGTGGAAACGCAGAATGCGGCCAGACCGAGAAGGATGATCAGGATCGTTTCCAGGCGGAGGAAGTTCTCCGCGCTGGCAGTTGCGCCAACGGTGATCCCGAGGAACACCGTGACGATATTCATCAATTCATTCTGCACGGTTTTGGAGAGACGCTCGGTCACGCCGCAAACGTTGAGCAGATTACCGAACATCAAGCATCCCACCAACGCCAGCGCGTCGGGCAGGACCAATCCCACCACAGCCGTTACCATCACGGGGAAGATCAGCTTCTCCAAGCGAGAAACCGGGCGAAGCGCCGTCATGCGGATGGCTCTTTCCTTCTTGGTGGTGAGTGCCCTCATGAAGGGAGGCTGAATGATGGGGATCAGCGCCATATAGGAGTAAGCCGCGATAGCGATCGCACCCAGCAGGGGGGGCGCCAGCGTTTTGGTAACGAGGATCGCCGTGGGGCCGTCCGCGCCGCCGATAATACCGATGGCCGCCGCCTCATTTCCCGTGAACATACCCGTCATCAGAGCGCCCGAGAAGGCCACGAACACGCCAAGCTGTGCGCCCGCGCCGATCAGAAGGCTCTTGGGATTGGAGATCAAGGGCGTGAAATCGGTCATCGCGCCGATACCGATAAAGATCAAGCAGGGATAAATGCCCAGCTTCACGCCAAGATAAAGCAGGTCGAGCAGGCCTCCGTCATGAAGCACCTTCAGATAGTCGATCTCGTCCGCAATGAACAGCTCGAGATGAAACATTCCCGCTCCGGGAAGATTGGTGAGCAGCATACCGATGGCAATGGGCAGCAGAAGCAACGGCTCAAACTGCTTTCCGATCGCAAGATAGATCAGAACGCAGGAAAGGCCGATCATCAGCAGCGGTTGCCACCAATTTGCATTGAAGATGTATGCGCCGCTCTCGTTTGCTTCGTAGAAGAGACGGTATACACCCGTTGAAAACAAGAAATTCTGAATACTTTCCAGCATACCGTTGAGTCCTTTCCTCAAACAGATCGGCAGCCGTTAGTTCAGGCTGACCAAAACAGCGTCGGTCTGCACAGACTGGCCTGCCACGGCGCTCACGGTTGCAACGGTGCCGTCAGCGGGAGCCATGATATCGTTTTCCATCTTCATAGCCTCCAGCACGCAGAGAACGTCGCCCTTCTTCACGGCGTCGCCAACCTTCACGTTCACCTTGATGATGTTTCCGGGCATGGGAGCCTTCACAACGGTGCCTCCAACGGGGCCTGCCGCAGGAGCAGGAGCCGCAGCGGGAGCCGCAGGCGCAGGAGCGGGAGCAGCAACGGGGGCAGGAGCGGCAACGGGTGCAGGAGCGGCAACGGGAGCGGAGGGTGCTGCACCCAGCTCCTCAACAACAACCTCATATGCAACACCGTTCACGGTAACACGATAGCTTTTCATATTTTTCACCTAAAACCTTTCTGTTATTTTTATCAACGTCTGCCGTTCTTACGGCTCGAAATTCTGCGGAAGGACACCACGCGGAAGCCGCCCGTGTAGCCCTCCTCTGCCATAGCGGCAGAAATCGCCGCGGTGATCGCGGCCACCAATGCGCCGTCATTCTGAGCGGCAGGGGCTTGGGGAGCCGGCCTCGCCGGAGCGCTTTCCTTCTTTGCGGGAGCGGCGGCAGCCTTCTGTTCCTTCTTGGGGGACGGGCCCACCATCAGCCTGTGCATAACCTCGATCATCAGCCAAAGCAATGCCAGCACCGCAAAGATCGCAACCATGCCCAGCAGAGTGACCGTGCCTGCCTCCTTGGCATTTTCAAGGAAGGGACGGCCGTTTGCCGTTAGTGCATAAACCATATTCATCATATCAACGCCTCCGCTCACAGAGGAAGATTGCAATGCTTGCGGTAGGAATCCGATCCGTTCTTGGCAAAGAGCATATAAACAGCGGAGCAGATGCGGGAGCGAAGCTCAGCCGCAGGGATCACATCGTCGATGCTGCCGTCCTCTGCAGCCTTCTCGGGAGAAGCACAGGTGGAGATCCACTCGTTCACCAGATCTGCGCGGGTGACCTCCTCGGTGATCCTCTGATTCCAGAGGAAAGCAACTGCCGCCTCGGGATCCATCACGCTCACGGAAGCACCGTCCAGCGCATACACCAGATCGGCCCCCAACGCACGGGAGCCCAGAATGGTGAAGGC
>JAZRCQ010000171.1:0-7423 GCA_045659845.1 Eubacteriales bacterium | reverse complement strand
TGATAACCGGCTTGATGATTATATCCTGAACTGCTTTCATCACGCATAAACCTCCTCAATCTTCTTTACCGCATCCTCGGCAATTACGAGCTTGCCGCAGTTGAGAACGTCGTAAACGTTGATGGTGTTGAACTGTGCAGTCTTAACACCGGGGATGTTTGCGAAGCTCTTAACGGTCTTTTCGTCGTTGTTTGCAAGAACTACGAGAGCCTTGCCCTCAGCACCGATGGCAGAAAGCATCTGAGCCATGGTCTTGGTGCTGAACTTTTCGGTTGCGATGCTGTCAACTACAATGAACTCGCCGCCTGCTACCTTGGAGGAAAGTGCTCCGAAGAGAGCGCTGCGACGAACCTTGCGGTTGAGAGTTACGCGATAGTCACGGGGCTTCGGGCCGAGAGCCACACCACCGTGTGTCCACTGGGGAGATCTGGTGGAACCCTGACGGGCACGACCGGAACCCTTCTGCTTCCAGGGCTTCTTTCCGCCGCCGGAAACCTCGGTGCGGGTAAGAGTGGACTGAGTGCCCTGTCTCTGATTCATCAGGTAAGCTCTGACTGCGGCATGGAGAACAGCGCCGTTCACATCTGCACCGAACAGCTTATCGCTCAGGGTAAGCTCGCCGACTTCTGCGCCGGTCATATTAACGATTTTTACGATTGGCATTCTTGTTTTCCTCCTTCCGATCAAGCTTTCACGGAATCACGAACGAACACGATGCCGTCCTTGGCGCCGGGAATGGCACCCTTGATGGCGATCAGGTTCTTTTCGCTATCGATTTTCACGATTTTGAGATTCTGAACAGTTACCTGCTCGTTTCCGTACTGACCTGCCATCTTCTTGTTCTTGAAGATTCTGGCGGGGTCGATAACGCCCATGGATCCGGACTGACGGTGAATCGGTCCTACGCCGTGCGTTGCCTGGAGCTTGTGAAGATTCCAGCGCTTGATCGCGCCCGTGTATCCGCGGCCCTTCGTCATACCGGTTACATCGACCTTCTCGCCAACGGCGAAGGTATCGACGGTGATGAGGTCACCAACGTTTGCGGAGCAATCATCCAAACGGAATTCCTTCAGATGCTTCTTGTAAGCAACACCTGCTTTGGTAAAATGACCGATTTCTGCTTTGGTCAAGTGCTTTTCCTTGACTTCCATGTAGCCAAGCTGGAGAGCGTTGTAACCGTCCTTTTCAACGGTCTTCTTTTGTGCGACTACGCACGGGCCGACTTCAATCACGGTTACGGGCACAACATTTCCGTTATCATCGAAAATCTGCGTCATACCGATCTTCTTGCCGATCAAACCCTTTTTCATTTTGTTTTTCCTCCTGTAAATTATTGGTTGACACAGATCTCTGCGCCAACATGACTTACAAGGTTACCGATCGCTTCGGTCTCTTCCCGAATCTCGGCTGTTTTCCTTGTTTTCGGAGCTTCAATTGAAGTGCTTGATTAGATCTTTACTTCAATATCAACACCGGCGGGGAGTTCGATGTTCATCAGAGCATCCACAACCTTCTGAGAGGGCTTGATGATATCGATCAGTCTCTTGTGCGTGCGGTACTCGAACTGCTCGCGGCTGTCCTTGTACTTATGCACTGCGCGGAGAATGGTGATGATCTCCTTCTCGGTGGGCAGCGGAATGGGACCGGAAACCTCGGCACCGTTTCTGGTTGCAACCTCAACGATCTTCTTCGCTGCGGTGTCAATCAGAACGTGATCGTAGCTCTTCAGTCTCACTCTGATCTTTTCTTTGATTGCCATTTTTCTTTGCCTCCTTATCAGATTACACTTGCACGAGTCGCCTTTATTATAAAAGGAAGAGTTTCGACTCGTTCTGCGATTTGCAAGGTGGGCATCTTTCCTCAACACCGCCCCGTGTGTTTCCTGTTCCCTCTGAAAAACGAGGAAATTGCCCACTCCATCAGCATCTGGAATGAACAAAATCCGCAGAGTTCCCAAGAGCACGCAGACTCGGCGCACGTTTGCACCGAAGCAGCATCTCGGCGAATACCTCGCCCGGATGAATTCCGGACATACTCCACGAAAATTACCTGCCTCAGCGTCCCTTGGCAGCAACCTTTCGCTTCATCGCATATCAAGCCCTTATATTATAACAGATGTTTGCCAAAAAAGCAATATTTTTTTATTCGTCAAAACGCAGATTTTGCCATGTAAAAACCATCAATCGTCCGTCATCATGCACAAAATCAAGAGATTTCCCTCAAAAAACGCCTCCGAAAAGCGATTTTGAAACCGATCTTTCCCCATTTGCCACACTTTGACTCATCTTTTTTTCGTGCAAAACACCGATTTTGCCGTTTCAGCGCCCATCGCAGACTATATCTTACCATATCTTTCCCAAAATGTCAAGGAAAATTTCACAAAATGCTTTTTTGTCATAATCTATTCATATTTTTGCGATATAATAAAGAGGATATCATCTCAACGCCGCCTATCCGGCGCCCATATAATGAAAGGAAGATTTTTTCATGGAATTCTTCAGGAAAAATCCAAAGAGCATGGTGCTCGCGTGCTTCGGCTTTTCGATCCTCACCGCCCTTTTGCAATCTCTTGCATACCTGCTCAGTTACGATGCCCCCAAGGCAAACTACTTTTCATCCCCCCTGCTCCCCGCCTTGGCGATCGCCTCCGCCGCGCTTGGCACAGCCTGCATCGCTTTCACCGCGCTCAGCTATCCCAAGGGCACCCTTCCCGCCCCCAACACGCTTCCGGCTCCAAAGCTGACCGCCGCCGTCTCAGCCATCGGTTATCTTGCAGGCGCCGCAGTCCTTTTCCTTGCCGATCTGGAGCCGCTTGTAACCGTTGCCGCTCTCTTCGCCGTTCTTTCCGCGGTTTATCACATCTCCACCGCCGCGCTCCCCGCGCGTTTTTCGTGGATCTCCGTGCTGTTGGGCACCGCCCCCGTGGTTGCCGGCGTACTCTACTGTGCCGTTTATTATTTTGACAATCATTTGGAAATGAACGCGCCCCTGAAGATCACCGCCATCGCAGCACTCCTCTTCGCATCCGTGATGACCACGGGAGATCTCCGAATCCTGCTCGGCAAGCCCCTGCCTCGGCTCTATGCCGTCACCGCCGCCGCCCTGCTGGGCATCGGCGCTTTGGTCGCCATCCCCGTTCCACTTGCTTTCCTGAGCGGATTGTTCAACCATCCCGCATCGGTCAAAACCTCGTGGCCCCTGGCCGCCGTCTTTAAGCACGCAACCTATCTCGCCGTTGCGCCGATCCTGCTCGGTGCTATGTTCAGCGCGGCGATCCGACTCTACTGTCTTTTCCATCACGCCACGCAAGGAGGATCCAACGAATGAATGCAAACACGCGAATCCAATGGATCCACAAAAAGATCGTGAACCAAAGCTATCCGAACGCGCAACGCTTAGCCGAGCGCTTTCGCATCTCCCATCGGCAGGCACAGCGCGATCTCGATCTTCTGCGCCGCAAGCTGGGCGCGCCGTTGGAATACGATAAGAGCCGAAAGGGCTTCTACTACACCGAGCCCTTCTCGCTTCCCCTTCTGATCTCCTCAGACAACGACGAGCTTTACATTCGCGACATCTCCTCCGTTCAGAACGACGAGGAGCTGGCCGCAGACGAATCCATCATTCAGATGCAGATCCCCTATTCCGCCACTGTGGAGCTGACAAATAAGCTGGCCGCCATCGAGCTTTCCCCCTTCATCGTTGCCAAGCAACCGAAAAACCGCTATTTCTGCGAGTTTCACAGCATCGAGAAATTCATCGGAAGCTTGCTCTCTCTGGAGTCGGATTTTCGCTTGGTGGAGCCGGATTGGCTTCGCGAGCGCTTGGTGAGATGCGCCGCCAGAGTGTTGGCCAATCATCCTGCTTCGGAAAACCCATCCCACCCGTCGGAGGTCTAATATAATAAAAGGAAGGGATTTTGCATAAAAACAAGACTCCCTTCCCTTTTTTATCCCTCAAAAAAGCAAAGGAAGAGGCACGCACCGCCCTCAGGATCAAATATCATGAAGCTGTATTTCACAATCATCGGCATTGCAATGGCGCTGATCACGGCCGTTAACGTTGTTATCGGAGTCGCTCCATGGCATTGCGTTCTTCTCGCCACAGTCGGCTGCACCGCCCTGCAATTTGTGCTGGACGGAATCATTGCCGCCACAATAAACGCGCTTCCCGACCGCTGGTTTGGCATCGAGAAGCCTCTTTTCAGAGTTTCCGATCGCGAAAGAATATTGCATAAGCGCCTGCGGGTTCGCCAATGGAAGGATCGCGTTTGGGAGCTGGGCGGTCTCGGCGGCTTCAGCAAGAAAAAGCTTCTCAAGCCCGAAGATCCCGCCTACGTGGAAAAATTCATCATTGAGTGCAATCGGGGCACCGTAACGCATCGGCTCTCCTACCTCGTAGGCTTTCTCGCCATGACGGCCGTCCAAGCCCCCCTCCGATTCACCGTGGCGATCCCGGTGGCAATGGTGAATCTGTTCCTCAACGTGCTTCCAACACTGGTGCTTCGCTACAACACCCCCATGCTCCATTCCGTTCTCAAGCGACTCAACCGCCGCTCAAACGGCCAATAATCGGTTTTTTTAAAAAAATTCAAATTATTTTTCAAAAACCTATTGACAAACCGATTGCTTTGTGATATAATCTCATACGTTATCCAAAGACAGCAGGTTCCGGTAAAAGCATAGCTTTCCTGCCGAGGAATGAACTGAACACCATATTTGTGCAGTCTTTCTTTGCGGCGCTATGTCTTGCTCCGGAGGAAAGATTTTTTTATTCGCTTTATCTTCACATTGGGAGGTGAAAAACAAAATGCCCAGCAATTCTATTCTGGTTCAGAAGCAGCAAATCGTTGCCGATCTCGCAGAACAGATCAAGAATTCTGCCGCAGGTGTCATTGTTAACTATCAGGGCATCACGGTGGACGCTGATACTGCTATGCGTAAGGCACTGCGCAACGCCGGCGTGAAGTACGTGGTTATGAAGAACACGCTCACCGGCAGAGCATGCGACGAGGTTGGCTATGGCGAGCTGAAGCAGTACCTCAACGGTATGACTGCGATCGCCATCAGCGAGAAGGATCCCGTTGTTGCAGCAAAGGTTCTGAAGGAGTATGCGAGCAAGGTTGAGTCCTTCAACATTCTCGCAGGATACGTTGACGGTGAAGTGATCGACGCCGCTAAGGTGAACGAACTCGCTGAAATTCCCAGCAAGGAAGTTCTCATTGCCAAGCTGCTCGGTTCCATCCGTTCTCCTCTTTACAGCTTTGCATATGCTATTCAGGCCGTTGTGGACAAGAACGGCGAGGCTCCCGCAGCAGAGGCTGCAGAGGCTTAATCCACACATTCTATCACGGGTGTTCCCGTCGGCTCCCGCCCCCGTCAGCGGTGGATAAAAAACAAAAAATTATTTATTTTGGAGGTATACTGTAATGGCATCCGAAAAGATTACCAACATTCTCGAAGAGATCAAGACTCTCACCATTCTCGAACTCGCTGACCTCGTGAAGGCAGTTGAGGAGGAGTTCGGCGTATCCGCAGCAGCTCCCGTTGGCGTTGTTGCAGCCGCAGGCGCAGCAGCTCCCGCAGCTGAGGAGAAGACCGAGTTCGACGTTATCCTGGCTAGCTTCGGCGCTAACAAGCTGAACGTGATCAAGGCTGTTCGCGAGATCACCGGTCTGGGCCTGAAGGACGCTAAGGATCTGGTTGAGGGCGCTCCCAAGACTGTTAAGGAAGGCGTTTCCAAGGACGAGGCTGAGAAGGTTAAGGCTGCTCTTACCGAAGCAGGCGCAACCGTTGAGATTAAGTAATCAACAACGTCCATATTTTCTGTCTGCGATAACAGAGAAAATCCGTATTCCGAATGGGATGCGGATTTTCTTTTTTGCATAGAACGCATTCGAAAAATTCTTTTTTGAGCGGCTTTCATGCTCATTTGTAAAGATCCGAACAGAGGAATGAATCTTTCCCTCTTCCCTTCTTGCAAATTCATTCTCGCAGATCGGGCGAAAAAGTTGTGAACAAAGTGTAACCTTTTGTCAAATCCTATTGCAAAAAAACGCGTTTTCATGTAAAATATATAATGGATGACGATGGTCGTTCGATTCGTTTTTGTTTTAACAAAGTACAAATATAAAGGAGATTAACCATGACCAACAACAAATTTGTTTTGGATTGGATCAACGAAATGGCCGCTATGGTTCAGCCGAAGAACATCGTTTGGATCGATGGCTCTGAGGAGCAGACCGAAGAGCTGCGCCGTCTCGCTTGCTCCACGGGCGAGCTTGAGAAGCTCGACGAGAAGGAGTATCCCAACTGCTATCTGCACAGAACCGCGATCAACGACGTGGCTCGCGTGGAGAACAGAACCTTCATCTGCACCCGCACCAAGGAAGATGCCGGAAACATCAACAACTGGATGGATCCTCAGGAATGCTATGCAAAGCTCTCCAAGCTTTATAAGAATTCCTACAACGGCAAGACCATGTACGTAATTCCCTACTCCATGGGCGTGGTTGGCTCCGATTTCGCCAAGATCGGCATCGAATTGACCGATTCCGTTTACGTGGTGCTCAACATGCTCATCATGACCAGAGTCGGCAAGAAGGTGATCGAGGCTCTGGGCGATTCCGCAGACTTTGTGAAGGGCCTCCATGCCGTTGCTGATTGCGACGAGGAGAACCGCTTCATCTGCCACTTCCCCGAAGACAACACCATCTGGTCGGTGAACTCCGGCTACGGCGGAAACGTGCTTCTGGGCAAGAAGTGCTTCGCACTCCGCATTGCCTCCTTCCTCGGCAGAAAGGAAGGCTGGATGGCTGAGCATATGCTCATTCTCGGCCTCGAGGCTCCCAACGGCGAGGTGAAGTACATCTCCGCTGCATTCACCTCCGCTTGCGGCAAGACCAACCTTGCAATGCTGATCCCGCCTGAAATCTACAAGAAGGCCGGCTACAAGGTTTGGACGGTTGGCGACGATATCGCTTGGATCCGCGTGGGCGAGGACGGCAGACTCTACGCCATCAATCCCGAGAACGGCTTCTTCGGCGTGGCTCCCGGCACCAACGTTCACTCCAACTACAATGCCCTGATGACCACCAAGAAGAACTGCATCTTCACCAACGTTTGCCACGATCTGGACAACAACACCGTTTGGTGGGAAGGCCTGGACAACAATCCTCCCAAGAACGCGCTCAACTGGAAAGGCGAAAAGTGGGATTACACCAAGTATGATAAGGCCGACAAGGTGAACACCTCCGGCGCACATCCCAACTCCCGCTTCACCGCACTGGCCGAGAACTGCCCCTGCATTTCTCCCGAGTTCAATAGCCTCAAGGGCGTTCCGCTGACCGCCATCATCTTCGGCGGCAGACGCGCAAAGACCGCTCCGCTGGTTTACGAATCCCGCAACTGGCAGCACGGCACCTTCG
>JAZRCQ010000170.1:0-3977 GCA_045659845.1 Eubacteriales bacterium | reverse complement strand
CAGCCGCCGCAGTTTGCGCCCGGCAGGGCCTCGGTGATCTCCTCGATGCGAGGATCTGTTTTCACGGCAAACACCTTCGCCGCCAAAGCCAGCGCAAGCCCCAGCAGAACGCCGAGTCCCGCAAAGATGCCGACGGCAATCAAAACCTCTGTCATAATCCTCGCCTCCTTACAGCTTGATGCCCGAGAAGCAGGAGAAGGCCATGGCCAGCAGTCCTGCCGCGATCAGCGTCATGGGAAAGCCTCTGAACGCTCTCGGGGGATGAGCGGAATCCATTCTTGCGCGCACGCCCGCAAACACCGTGATCGCCAGCGTAAAGCCCAGCGCCGCCGCAAAGCCAAAGGCCACGGCCTGCGGGAACGCATAGCCCTTCTGCACGATCAGCAATGCCGACGAAAGCACGGCACAGTTGGTGGTGATCAGGGGCAGATAGATCCCCAACGCACTGTAGAGGGAGGGGATGTACCGGCGCAGGAACATCTCGATGAACTGCACCAGAGCCGCGATCACCAGAATGAAGGCAACCGTTTGCAAAAATTCCAGACCGAAGGGCACCAGCAGATAGCGATAGACCGCCCACGTGGCCGCCGACGACACCGTCATCACAAACGTGACCGCCATGCCCATGCCCAAAGCCGTGTCGGGCTTCTCGGAAACGCCGAGGAAGGGACAACAGCCGTAAAATTTCGAAAAGATGAAGTTCTCGGCAAGGATCGCCGTGAACATCAGAAGTAAGGTTTCTCCAAAGCTCATGCTCCTGCCTCCTCTCTGCCCTCAGCCGGCTCTGCCTCTGCAGGGATCGCGGCGGCGGCTTCCTTTTTTCTTCTGCGCGCATCGGCACTGCTGCTGATCTTCTGCACCGCCGCGATCACGAAGCCCAGCGTGAGGAAGGCTCCTGCAGGGAGAACGAAGATCACCATATCGGGGTAGCCCGCAGGCAGGATGCGATGGCCCAGCAGAGATCCTGCTCCGAGGATCTCGCGCACCGCGCCCAGAATGCAGAGCGCCAGCGTGAATCCCAATCCAACGGCAACGCCGTCGATGGCGGAGGCCACCACGCCGTTTTTGGAGGCGAAGGCCTCGGCTCTCGCCAGAATGATGCAGTTCACCACGATCAACGGGATGAAAAGACCAAGGGATTGGTAGAGCGGGAACAGATAGGCTCTCATCAGCAGCTCCACCGCCGTGACGAAGCCCGAAATGATCACGATATAGGCCGCAATGCGAACCTGCTTGGGGATAAATCTGCGAAGCAGGGAGATGAAGATATTGGAGCAGATCAGAACGGCCGTGGCCGCCATGCCCATGCCGAAGCCGTTCTCCAGCGACGTGGTGACCGCCAGCGTGGGACACATGCCCAGCAGCTGCACCAGAACGGGGTTCTGATCCAGAATCCCCTCCTTGAGCTGCTTGAAGAGCTTATTCATTTGCCGCACCTCCTGCCTCATATGCATTCAAAAGCGCCATAGCGGCGTTCACGCCGTCGGTCACGGCGCGGGAGCTGATGGTGGCGCCCGTGATGGCATCCACGTTCACCTTCACCTCCAGCTTCTCCTTCCGCCCGACAAACTGCGAAAGAAAGCTCTCGCTATCCACCTTGGAGCCCAAGCCCGGCGTTTCACTCATGGAAACGATCCCAACGTCTCTCACGCTGCCGTCGACATGGAAGCCCACCATCAGGGAGATGTCGCCGCCAAAGCCGGGAGACGCCACCTCGGCACAATAGCCGATGCGGGCTTCCCCTGCGAGGATCTCATAGAGCACGCCCTCTGCGCCCTCCACCGTCAGCTCGCGATAGGAGATCTCCTCGCCTGCGAAGATCTCGCCGATGGCCTTTTCCTTCTGCCGGCGCAGATTGTCGGCATAGGCGTCCGCCGTGAGGAAATTCACGCCCGACACCACCGCCGAGACCACGGCACAAACCAGCAAAAGCTTCCATCCGATGAGAAGCATATCCTTCACGCGCAAGCCTTTTTTCTCATCCACGGGAAGCACCTCTCTTTCTTCTCGGTTTTCCGTACACACGGGGTCTGGTGAGCATATCCAGATACCACACCAGCGAGTTCATGATCAGAATGGCAAAGGACGTGCCCTCGGGGTAGCCCCCGAAGAAGCGGATGAACACCACCAGCAGTCCGCACCCCGCGCCGAAGATCAGCTTGCCCGCGTTGGTGGCGGGGGAGGTGACGTAGTCGGTGGCCATAAAGATCGCTCCGATCATCAGGCCGCCGCTGCAAAGGGAGGCCGCCATGAATTCCCAGCCGCTCATTCCGCCGCGGGGGAACAGGAGGGTGAGAAGCGCCACCGTTCCCAGCATGGAAACGGGAATATGCCAGGTGATCACGCGCCTTGCCAGCAGATAGATGCCGCCGATCAGAAGCAGAAGTGCAGAGATCTCGCCAATGCAGCCCGAAACGCGGCCGAGAAACAGATCCGCGAGAGTCTCCCCCGCGGGCATCGCGCCCGATTTCAGGAAGGAGAGGGGCGTGGCGCTTGCCACAACGTCGGCTCCGCCCGCAAAGGCCGCGGGGAACACCGACATGGCCGAGGGCCAGCAGAGCATCAGAAACACTCTTGCCGCCAGCGCGGGGTTCACGATGTTTCTGCCGATGCCGCCGAACAGCTGCTTCACCACGATGATGGCGAAGGCCGAGCCAACGATAGGCGCATACCACGGCACGGCAGGCGAGAGGTTGAGTCCCAGCAAGAGCCCCGTCACGGCCGCCGAGCCGTCCGAGATGGTCATGGAACGATGCATCAGCTTCCGCATCATCCATTCAAAGAACACCGCCGAAACGGTGGCCAGCGCCACCACCAGCGCGGCTCTCCAGCCGAAGGCCGCGATGCCCCACACCGTTGCCGGCAGGAGCGCGATGATCACGTCCAGCATCAGGCGCGTGGTCTCGATCTTTTTTCTTCGCACGTGAGGAGAGGGAGAGACCGTCAGCACCTCGGGCATCGGCGCCGATTGCAGCTCCATTGCTTTTTCTTCCGTCATTTCTTTTCCCCTCCTTGCATATCCTTTGCCGCCTTGAGCGCGGCGTTCTTGGCGCGAATGATGCCCTTTGCCACGCGAATATACTGCACGATCTCCACGCCGGCCGGGCAATTATAGCTACAGGTTCCGCATTCCACGCAGCTCATGGCATCCAGCCCCTCCGCCTTTTCGTAGTTTCTGGCCTTGGAATAGAGCGCCAGATAGTTTGGCATCAGGCGCATGGGGCAATGGGCAATGCATCGGCCGCAATGGATGCAGTAGGAATGATAAGTATTGAGGCGGTCATGCTCCTCCGAAAAGAGCAGGAGCCCCGACATTCCCTTGGACACCGGCGTTTGCGGATCCCACAGCGCCGTTCCCATCATGGGTCCGCCCGAAACCATCTTTTTGGGCGTTTCCTTCAGACCGCCGCAGAAGGCGATCAGATCTCCAACGGGGGCGCCGATGGGAGCGCGCACGTTGCGCGGCTCTCTCACGCAGTCGCCCGTCACCGTCACGATGCGGCTCACCAGCGGAACGCCTCTCCAGAAGGCTCTGGAAATGGCCGCCGAGGTCTCGGCATTCAGGATCATGCAGCCAACGTCGGCCGGCAGCTTGCCTGCGGGGATCTCCTTTTTCAACAGAGCATACACCAGCTGGCGCTCGTCGCCCTGCGGATACTTGGTTTTCATCACGGCCACCTCCATGGCGGCCTCGGGATCGTAGAGCTCCTTTTTGGAAACGATCTCCTGCAGAAGGGCGATGGCGTCCTCCTTGTTGTCCTCCACGGCCAGGATCCCTCGCTTCACGCCCAGCGCAAACATCACCACCTCCAGGCCCGACACCACGATCTCGCCTCTTTCCAGAAGCAAGCGGTGGTTTGCCGTGAGATAGGGCTCGCACTCGGCGCAGTTCACGATCACGGTGTCCACCTTGCCGATCGCACTCTGCAGCTTGGCATAGGTGGGGAAGGTGGCGCCGCCGAGACCGCTGATGCCGG
>JAZRCQ010000169.1:0-7597 GCA_045659845.1 Eubacteriales bacterium | reverse complement strand
TCCTCCTGCCCTGTGAGATAGCTCCACAGGCGCTCGGCGGTCTCGTCGGGATCCTTGCAATATTCCATGCCGGAGAAAAAAGCCTTGATCTCATTTTCCACCTGACGGTTTTTGCAGCCGTCGCTAAGGCGGTATTCCACGCGCACCTTTTTATAGTCGGCGGGGATGGCGGTGTAGAGTCGGTTTCTGAATTCGGGGGGCGCGTTCTCCACGTCCTTGGAGCGAACGTAGCGCAGCTCCTCCAGCGCATCGCAATCGCGGCTTCTGGAGTTGACGGAGGAAACGAACAGCACCACGTGGCAGGCGTCGATGGCTCTGCGGATGGAATTCCAATAAAGCTCCTTCGCCCTCCGCCCATGCTGCAAATTGCGGGCGGCAACGAAGCAACGGATCTCGTTTTCCTCCTCCAGATAGTCCACCAGCCTTTGCACCTGCTTCATATCCTTGGAGGAATACGCCACGAACACGTCGCGGGGGAGATCCACGTCGTAGATCCCCGCCTCCACCTTGGCGGCCTCGGCCTCATATTTGGTCATCCAATCGGAAAAGCGCTCCATGTCGGTTTCCTTATAGGCGCGCTCGATCAGATCGGCAACGGGAAGAAGCAGGGGAGAGCGCAGGGAGCGGATCGAGAAGGTGAGCAGCTCGCTGAGATATTTCCCATGCTCCTCGGGATCCACCTCGTCGGTGAGAAATTCGGCCAGCGCGCGATCGTCCCCGCCGTTGGCGACCTCATAAAAGCGCGCCAAAAAATCGTCGGGGATAAATTCCAAAATCCGCCGGCAAATGTCCACCACCAGGGCGCTGTCCACGTTTTCCTTTTTCACCTCTTGGCGGAGCTTTCTGCGCAGATGATCCGCATTGTCGAGGGGATGATATTGATCCCGATCCATGTTCACGTCTCCTTTTTTCGATCTTTTCCTACAGTATATCACACTCTTTTCCGAAAATCAAGCGGTATCCCGCCGTTTGCCCAAAAAATGGGACGTCTTATGAAAAAGCCGGCGTCGGGAAAGGCCCTTCGTGTTGCGGGAAACAACCCTACCGCCTCGCTCCGCGAGCTACCTCCCCTAATTTAGGGGAGGCTGATTGAGAAAGCAAAAGGACTGAAATTAGGTTTTCTAACTCTAAAATTTTTGCAGATTCTTAGTTAGAGGAACAGCACTTTGAAAGGCGCCCCTTTTTAAAGGGGAGCTGTCACCGCAGGTGACTGAAGGGTTGTTTTCTAAGGACTTTTAGCTTTTTAAAAGGACAACCCTACCGCCTCGCCAAGCTCGGCACCTCCCCTTACACAGGGGAGGCTGATTTGGAAAGCAAAAGACCTGAAATTAGGTTTTCTAACTCTGAAGATTTTGCAAATTGTTGGTTAGAGGAACAGCACTTTGAAAGGCGCCCCTTTTTAAAGGGGAGCTGGCGCCGATAGGCGACTGAAGGGATGTTCTCTATGGAGTTAAAGCCTTGAAAAAATAACCCTACCGTCTTGCAAATGCCCTGCCGTTGTGACCGTTTTTTGCCGACGCTCCGAAAAAGAAGAACCCGAGGAACGGGGGTGGCGTTCCTCGGGTTGCGGATGGTATGCGGAGGCGATTACTTTTCGATGGGGAGCGTGACGGTGAAGCTCGAGCCCTTCCCGAGCGTGCTTTCCGCCGTGACCGTTCCGCCGCAGAGACCGACGGCGCGCTTGACGATGGCAAGCCCCACGCCGTAGCCGTGGTTGCTGCGGGAGCGGTCGCCCTGATAGAATTTTTCAAAGATGTGGCGAAGCGTTTCCTCGTCCATGCCGATGCCGCTATCCTCGATGCGCACCACCACCTCGTGCTCGCGCCGCTCCATGCCGATGCGAACGGTGCCGCCCGGCGGAGTGAACTTCACGGCGTTTCCGATCAGATTGCTCCAAACGAGCGAAAGGATCTCCTCGTTGCAGAGATATTTCAGCTCCTCCAGCTCGGGAATGATCTCCAGCTCCTTTTCCATCCAAACGTTTTCAAGGAGAAGGATGGCAGAGCGGAGCTGCTCGTCCAGATAAAACTCGGTGCGATCGGCGAGGATCTGCTGGTTTTCCAGCTTGGTCAGCTCCAGAATGTTGGAGGCGAGGCGTGCAAGACGGTCGGATTCCGACTCGATGATGCGAGCGTATTCCAGCCTTTGCTCCTCGGAAAGCCCCTCAAACTGCAGCTCCTTGGCAAAGCCGCGGATGGAAACGATGGGAGTTTTGAATTCGTGGGAAAAGCTATTGATGAAGTCGTTGCGGAAAAGCTCGATGCCGTCCAATTCGCCCACCATGTCGTTGAAATTGCGGATCAGCTCCTGCATTTCGGTGACGGGGTGCAGCTCCTTGTGATGCACGCGGATCTTGAAGTTGCCCTTCCGCACCTCCTTGGTGGCGCGGATCAATTGCTTCATGGGGCGCAGATACACGCGGCTCAGCCAGGCGAAGAGGATGGTGGCAATGGCGCCGCA
Source organism: Eubacteriales bacterium (assembly GCA_045659845.1). Taxonomy (GTDB): domain Bacteria; phylum Bacillota; class Clostridia; order Oscillospirales; family CAG-272; genus UMGS1865. The sequence continues at coordinate 5,137 of JAZRCQ010000169.1, read as the reverse complement.
GACCATCAGAAGCGCCAAACCTGCCACCCAGGGATGGAGCTTGATGGAATCCATCATGGGGGTCTTGTCCAGCAGCAGGAGCAGCAGATAGTAGAGCAGGACGGTGATCACGCCCGACACCAGCATCACGGCGGTGGCAAAGAGGGTGAGCTTGAGCTGCAGCGAGCGCTCGGAGGCCTCGCGGCGCGCGCGGTTGCGATGCCTGCTCATTTGCTCGGCACCGCCTTATAGCCCAGACCGCGCACGGTCACGATCTGAAAATCGGGGTTGGATGAGAAGCGGTCCCGCAGGCGGGTGACGTGCACGTCCACCGGGCGCTCCTCGCTTTCGCTTTCGGGGTTCCAGATCTCATCCATCAGCTGGCGGCGGGTGAAGATCTTGTTGGGATAGGAAAGCAGCTTGAAGAGAAGCATGAATTCCTTCTGGGGCAGCTCCTGAGAGCTGTCGGGGGTCTTCACGGTGAAGGAATCATAGAGCAGGACGGTCTTTCCAACGGTGAGGCGACGCTCGCCTGCGATGCGGGAGCGGCGCAGGAGGGCCGAGATGCGAAGCACCATCTCCTCCTCGTCCACGGGCTTCACCATATAGTCGTCCACGCCCAGAATAAAGCCCTTTTTCTTGTCGGCGGGGGTCTCCCGCGCAGTCACCATGAGGATGGGCAGGGAGCAGCCTCCCGAGCGCAGGATGCTCGTGAACTCAAAGCCGTCCATTTTAGGCATCATCACATCCAGAACGATGAGATCCACGTGCTTTTTCTCCAGCAGCTCCAGCGCCTCCGCTCCGTTTGTGGCGAGGATGGGCTCATAGCCGCATCGGGTCAGCACGGTCTCCATCAGGCGGCGGGCATTGGTGTCGTCCTCAACGACCAGAATCTGAAACATGGCGCGTCTCCTTTCGGTTTTCGTTTCGTTATCGATCGGCTACAGTTTACCACGGAAATGTGAACACAGATTAAACAACGGGTGGTCTTTTCGGAATTTTTTCAAAAAAACGGCGGCAAAAGCGGTTCTCCGGTGGCGCGGACGGGCAGACTCCCGAAAAAAACGCCCGAAAAGGGCGCGGAGGATGAAAAAATTTCATCTTTTTTTAATAAAGTTTCATAAAATTTTAAAAAAGGGGTTGCAAAAAGGGAAATATTGTGATATACTAATCATGGTAGATAGAGAGAGTTGAGGAGTGGGTTTCAAGAGAACCCGCTCTTAATTTTTGGAAATCTCCCGAAATCTCACAAAAATGAGCAGAATGGAGTCGGACAGATGAAGAAAAGCGGCGGCGTGGTTGCAACCGTGAAAAAATTGGCAGAGCCCATCGCCAATGATCTTGGCTATGAGCTTTGGGACGTGGAATACGTGAAGGAGGGCGCGGACTATTATCTGCGCATCACCATCGATAGCGAGGAGGGCATCACCATCGACGATTGCGAGCGGATGCACCGCGCCATCGATCCCGTTCTGGATGAGGAGGATCCCATCGAGGGCTTCTACCATCTGGAGGTCTCCTCCACGGGAATCGAAAGAGAATTGAAGACCGATCGCCATATCGAGGCCAGCGAGGGCTGGGACGTGGAGGTGCGGCTTTATGCACCGGTGGACGGAGCAAAATCCTTCACGGGCGAGCTGCTTCCTTTGGCAGAGAACGGCGACGTTCGCATTGCCTGCGATCCCGACGGCACCGAGCGGAGCTTTCCGAGAGCGTCGGTGGCCTCCCTGCGCACCCGCTTCGTTTTCGACGACTGAGCGGCCGCATCCAAACTGATAGCATGAGCTTTTGAGAGAACCGAAAGAGAAAGGATTTAAAAGAGAATGAACGCAGAGTTTTTTACCGCACTGGAGCTGCTGGAAAAGGAAAAGGGGATCGACCCTGCCTATATGATCGAGAAGATCGAGGCCGCGCTGGTGTCGGCGTACAAGAAGGAATACGGCAACAATACCAACGTTCGCATTCTGATCGATCCCGTGAAGAAGGACGTGCGCGTGTATCAGCAGAAGACCGTGGTGGATGAGGTGGTCAGCCCCGAGACCGAGGTTTGTCTGGCCGATGCCAAGCTGAAATCCAAGAGAGCCGTGGTGGGCAGTGTGCTGGAATACGAGGTGAAGACCAAGGAGTTCCGCCGCCTGAGCGCCGCCGCCGCCAAGTCTGTGATCATTCAGGGCATCCGCGAGGGTGAAAGACTGGCCATGCAGAAGGCCTATGAGGAGAAGCGCGAGGAGATCATCACCGCCACCGTTTCCAAGGTCGACCGCGAAACGGGCAACGTGATCCTCGACACCGGCACGGGGCACCGCGCCGTTCTGCTCCGCTCCGAGCAGATCCCCGGCGAGACCTTCAACGTGGATGATAAGATCAAGGTGTTCGTGATGGATGTGAACCGCGTGGTGGAATCCAACCCCGAGAATCCCGAGGAAAGACCTGCCCGCAGAGGCCCCATCGTCACCCTGTCCCGCGCCCACGGCGGATTGGTGAGAAGAATGTTTGAATTGGAGATCCCCGAGATCGCCGACGGCATCGTGATGGTGAAGGGAGTTGCCCGTGAGGCCGGCTCCAGAACCAAGATCGCCGTGATGTCCCGCGACGCCGACGTGGATCCCGTTGGCGCTTGCATCGGAAACCACGGCTCCAGAATCTCCGCCATCGTGGAGGAGCTGAGAGGCGAGAAGGTGGACGTTGTGAAGTACAGCGAGCAGATCGAGGAATACGTCACCGCCGCGCTGGCTCCCGCCACCGTGCGCTCGGTGATGATGACGGGCGAGAGAGCCTGCCGCGTGCTGGTGGATGCAGATCAGCTGTCTCTTGCCATCGGCAAGGAGGGTCAGAACGCGCGTCTGGCCGCCCGCCTGGTTGGCTGCAAGATCGATATCAAGGCGGATGCGGACGCGTTCGCGGATTGACGGCATGGAAAAAAAAGCAAAGAAGATCCCCGTTCGCCAGTGCATGGGCTGCAATGAGCATTGCCCGAAGGCAGAGCTTTTGCGCGTGGTGAGAAGCCCGGAGGGAGAGATCAGTCTGGACTTCACGGGAAAGAAATCGGGCAGAGGAGCCTACGTTTGCCGCTCCCTGAAGTGCCTGCAGAGGGCGAGAAAGAGCCGCAGGCTGGAAAGAGTTTTGGAATGTGCCATCTCGGAGGAGGTTTACAACGGGATGGAGCAGGAGCTTGCCGAGCATGAGTGAGGCGGGCGAGGAAAGGCTTCTCAGCGCACTGGGGCTTTGCGCGAAGGCAAGAAAATTGGTGTTTGGCACGCCCATGGTGTGCGAGGCGCTGAAGGAAAAAAGAAAGCCCTATCTCGTGGTGGAGGCGGGAGACAATTCCGAAAACACCCGAAAGCGACTGGAGGACCGCTGTGGCTTCTACGGTGTGAGAAAGCATCGTCTGGAGGCAAGCGGAGAGGCGTTGGCCCACGCCGTTGGAAAAACGGGCAAGGTTGCGGCGGTGGCCGTGACGGACGAAAATCTGGCTCTGCTGATCCTCGGCAGATTGGATAAAGGAACAAATTGAAACATCACCTCGGGGTCTGCGGCCCCGCTGGAGAATCGGAGGGTATATGGCTGATATAAAAACAACTTTTAAGATCACAAAGCTCGCAAAGGATATGGGTCTGAAAACGAAGGACCTGGTGGACGTTTTGGCAAAGAACGGAAAAGAGACGACGGCGCAGAAGGCGCTGGACGCCTCCGAATTTGATATTCTGTTCGACACCGTTACGCGTGAGAACCAGATCGATGACATCGGAGCATATCTGAACGGAGAGACGGTTATTCCCTCCAAGAAAAAGCCCGAAAAGAAGGAGCCTAAGGCAGAAGCCCCCAAGGCGGAAGCGCCCAAGACCGAGGCAAAGGCAGAGGCTCCCAAGGCGGAAGCCCCCAAGACCGAGGCAAAGGCAGAGGCTCCCAAGGCGGAAGCCCCCAAGACCGAGGCAAAGGCAGAGGCTCCCAAGGCCGAAGCCCCCAAGACCGAGGCAAAGGCGGAGGCTCCCAAGGCCGAAGCCCCCAAGGCGGAGGCGAAGGCAGAGGCTCCCAAGGCAGAGGTGAAGGCAGAGGCTCCCAAGCAGGAGCAGAAGCCTGCTCCCACCGCCCCCAAGGCCCCCGCGGCTCCCGCGAGACAGCCTATGGGAGAGCAAAGACAGGGTGCGGCCGCACGTCCGCAGAGCGTGGCAGGTCAGCGTCCCGCAGGAATGCAGAATCAGGCTCCCTATGCCCAGAGAGGCGAGGGAAGGCCCGCTATGCCCCGGGAGGGCGGTTATCAGCCCCGTCCCCAGGGCGCAATGGGCGCGCAGGGACGTCCCCAGCAGGGACAGAGCCCCTATGGAGCGCGTCCCGCGCAGGGCAGCTTCGGTGCCGGTCGTCCCCAGCAGGGGCAGCAGAGCGGCTTCGGCGGCGGTAACGCCCGTCCCGGCGGATTTGGAGCCGGCGGCGTAAGCCGTCCTCCTTTCGGAGCCAACGGCGGCTTCGGCGGAGCGCGTCCCGCAGGCGGTCAGCAGAGCAGAGGTCCGCAGCAGAACAGAGGCGGCCAGCGCTTCGATAAGGATAAGGGTGATTTCGTGCCCGGCGGTCCTCGCGACACCTTCAAGGCTCAGCCCATCGTGAGAGGCGCAACCACCAACGTGAATCCCGACGGCACCCTCAAGGGCCCCCGCGTGGTGGACACCAGAGGCTCGGAGGCCGTGGATCTTTCCAAATACGATGAGAAGCTTGAAAACTTCGCCTCCGACCGCGAGAACAATCTCCGCGGCGGCAACCAGAAGGTGAAGAAGACCGCGCAGCAGGCAAGCGGCAAGCCCGCCTTCAATAAGGGCGGCAAGAAGGGCGGCAAGGGGCAGGCTCCCATGCAGGCGCCCGTGGTGAAGCGTCCCACCTCGGTGGAGCTTCCCGAGGAGATCGTGGTGAGCCAGCTGGCATCCCGCCTGAAGGTGACCGCGGGAGAGGTTGTGAAGAAGCTCATCCTGATGGGCATGATGGTCACCGTGAATCAGGTGATCGGCTACGACGAGGCTGCGCTGGTGGCCGAGGAATTCGGCGTGACAGCCACCCGTGAGGTGGTGGTGAGCATCGAAGATCGGCTGTTCGACGAGGTGGAGGACACCGAGGAGCAGCTGGAGACCAGAGCTCCCGTTATCTGCGTGATGGGCCACGTTGACCACGG
>JAZRCQ010000168.1:0-27167 GCA_045659845.1 Eubacteriales bacterium | reverse complement strand
CAGGCACCACCGTTTACAAGCAGAATGCCGAGACCGGCGCATGGGAGACCACTCTCGACGGCTCCAGCTACTATCTCGGAACCTACTCCAACTACGAGACCGTAAGCGTTTCTCAGACCTCCTATATCAATGCTGAGAACTCCGGCGTTTCCCAGTTCCCCTGCACGCTCTACACCTACACCGAGCCTTCCTCCACTCCCGTTGAGCCCGAGGATCCCAAGCCCTCCACCAACGACGGCTCTATCGCCGCTCCCGTTGCAGGCACGGCTTATAAGTTCGGTATGATCCAGGTAACTCTGGGCAAGGTTCTCTACCTCAACGGCAAGACCTCCGGCGACAGATACCTCGCAACCACCGAGAATGTGGCTGAGGCTGTTGATATGTTCGTTGAGCCCTCCGGCGACGGCTATAAGTTCTATATCCTCGTTGGCGGCGCAAAGCAGTATCTCACCATCTATCTCAATGGCGAGGGCAAGCAGGCAATGAAGTTTGATCCCAACGGCACTACCGTTTACAAGCTGGATGCCACCACCAAGGCATGGGCCGCAACCGTTGAAGGAACCGACTACTATCCCGGCACCTACAACGACTTTGCCACCATGAGCGCCTCCAAGACCTCCTTCATCACCGCAGGAAACACCGGTGTTTCCCAGTTCCCCGCAGCCTTCTATCCCGCAACCGGCGCTACCATGCCCGAGAAGCCCGATAACAACACCACCGAGCCCGAGGTGAAGCCCGACGCTCCCGTTGCTCCCGTGACCGGTAACACCGCCGATCTGGACACCCTGAAGGCTGTTGACTCCTCCAAGGCCGACACCTCCTACACCGACCGCACCACCACCAACGGCTGGACGGTTACAAACGGTGCAACCCTCAGAGGAAAGGACAAAGCCGAATATGCCTTCATGGGCACTGCTACCTCCGTATGCCTCAACGGTAAGACCACCGCACAGGGCACTCTGAAATCTCCTGCAATTGCAGGCGGCATCAAGGAGCTGAAGTTCAACTATGGCTTCTGCTTCACCGATACACAGTTTAAGATCACCATCAACATCTATCAGAACGGTGCCGTTGTTGCCACCAAGATCCTCGACAAGAGCGATCTGACCAAGCTCACCGCCTATGAAGAGGTTTGGACTCTGGACACCGCTCTGGAGGGCGAGTTCACCATCGAGATCGTGAACAACTCCAAGTCCAACAACACCGGTAACAAGGATCGTCTTTCCATCTGGAACCTCACCTGGAACTGATCTGAATCTCTTTTGGAGTCCACCGCAAATGCGGTGGACTCTTTTTTTCTGCAGTTTCCGAAAAGCCCTTGCGAAACCGCAAAAAATGGTGTATAATATAGGGGTATATTCGCAAAGGAGACACCATATGAAACGTTTGCTCCCCCTTCTGCTGGCGCTCCTGCTCTCGCTCACCGGCTGCATCGTGATCAAAACGCCCAACGTCACCGATCCGATGCAAACCACCGAAGCAGCAGGCACGAACAGCTCCACCAAGGCGCCCACCGCGGAGACCACCGCAGGGCCCCCTGCCCCGCCCCACGTCTGCTCCGCCGAGGATCCTTACGTCAACGTGGACAAGGAAGCCTTCTACGCCAACTACTCCCCTGCCTGCTGCTATCAGAATTCGATCTTCCGCACCAATCACAGCCTGATGTCCGGCTCCATTGCCAAGCAGGATCAAGCCCCCACGGTGGCAGAGAACCGCCCCACCTCGGGAGGCTCTTTCGTTCGCAATACTGCCGCTCGCTATGAGGACGAGGGCAACACCTATTGCGTGATGGACGCAAGCGGAAGCATCGTGAACCGCATCTATAAAAACGGCGGCTACGTCACGCTGGAGGAGGTTGCGGCCTACGTTTATGCCTTTGGCGATATTCCGGCCAATTACGTTTCCAAAAAGAGCGCCAGCCCCGCCTCCAATCCTTGGGGCATCTATCTGCGCCTGAACCATTCCGCCTTTTCGGGCGACACCTCCAGATATCCCTACGAGCCGAAGCTCCCCGACATCAGCGGGTGCGGCGGATCTCTCAGATACTATGAGATCGACATCGGAACCACCGGAACCGATTGCGATCCGGGCTATTTCGCAACGGATTACAACAACGGAAGCCGGATCACCCGCGGCGCGGCTCGCATCGTCTACGTTCGCTACGATGCCAACGGAGCACTCACCGATCTCAGTCGCCGCTACGTGTTCTACACCTACAATCACTACAATGATTTTCAGGAATATCTGAACTACGAGGGCGGCTGGGGCGAGAGGTTCGGCAACGTCACGGGAGGCGGCACGCTCTCCAGCAAGACCAATTGCCATCCCACGCCCTACGTGGCCGTGGTTCGCCGGGATCTTTCCGCGAGAGGACTTCTCGCCTTCACCGCGGCCAACGATCCCCGTCGGCTGCTTGCGGCATAAAAAAAGCGCTTACGATCTTGAGATCGTAAGCGCTTTCTTTCAGGTCAGATCACGGTATTTTTCAAACACAGCCAGATTGGTTCTGGTTGCCAGCAGCGGCGTGAGGGAGGCATAGCCGCGGGAGAATGCCACGGTGTCGCGCGTGAGGTCCTCGGGCTCGCGGTCGGGAAGCGGAACGCCAACCTGCAGGTAGTAGTTCCCTTCTTCTTTCACAAACTCGTCGGAAAAATATTCCGAGCCCTGCTTGGTGATGCGGATGCCCTTCAGCTCGGCGGGAACGTTCACGTTGAAAAGCGAATTTTCCTCCAGCAGGCGATGCTCTCGCATGAAGGCATACACCTCCTGCAGATGCGCGGCGGCCTTGGCCTGCTGATCGCGCTCGGAGGAAAGAGCAATGGCGGGGATGCCGAAGCGCGAGGCCTCAAACACCGCGCCAACGGTGCCCGAATACACGATGTCCAGCCCCACGTTCGCCCCTTGATTGATGCCCGAAAGCACCAGATCATAGGTCCTGCCCAGACCAACCACGCCGAAGCGAACGCAGTCGGCAGGCGTGGAATCCATGGAATAAGCCTCAACGCCCTCGAGCAAGGGCACCGGCAGGATCTCCACGGGGCGAGAAAAATCGATGGCGTGGCTTTTTCCGCTCTGCTCCACCTTGGGAGCCACCACCGTCACGTCACCCAGTCCCTTTGCCCACTCCGCCAGCAGGCGGATGCCGATGGCTCCGATCCCGTCGTCGTTGGTGATCAGGATCCTCATAGCCAATCCTCGTGCGTGGCCTTATAGTCCCGCAGAAGCGCATCGGCCTCGCGGATAAGCGCATTCATTTCCTTGGTGGAATAAACCGTTGCACCGCAGGCGCAGGCATGTCCGCCACCGTGGTACTTCTCTGCCAGCTGATTCACGGCCAGGAAGCGCGAGCGGAGCCGCACGCGGATCGAGCCATCCTCATTGTCGATAAAGGCCAGCCAGATCAGCGAGCCCTTGATAGAATCCATATAGGAGACCGAGGCGCTGGCCTCCTCCTGCGAAAGAGAAAACTGCTCCTGCATCGCCTTGGTGACGTGGATATAGGCCACGCCGCTCTTGCTGATCTTCATTTTGCGATGCACGTGGGACTCAAAGCGGAAGGAATCGGGCTCGCGCAGATAGAGATGCGCGTAGAGACGGTCGGTGTCCACGCCCTGCTTCAGAAGCTCTCCCGCCAAACGCATGGTCTCGCCCGACACCGAGCGGAAGCGGAACCGCCCCGAATCGGTCACCATGCCCGCATAAATGAAGGTTGCGGCGCGCTCGTCGATGCGAAGCTCCTCGCGAAAGGCATCCCAGAAGGCGGCGATCATCTCGCAGGTGGAGGATCGTTCCTCCTCCACCCATTCGGTGGCGGCATAGGACTCCACGGGGATATGATGGTCGATCTTCACCAGCTCGCGGCAAAGCGAAAATTTCTTATTGGAAATGCGGTTGGAGGTGGCGGTGTCCACCACGATGCCCAGCGCATCGGCATAGGCCTCGTCGGGCAGAGGCGCATCCTCCTCGCCCAAAAAGGCAAGGTAATCCGAAAAATCGGCGTTCTGCAGATAGATCTCCTTATCGGGGAAGGAAAGCTGCAGGATCGCCTGCAAGCCCTTGGAGGAGCCAACGGCATCTCCATCGGGGCGAAAATGGCGGAAAATAATGATCTTGCGGTTGGCCTTGATCCTCTCAAGCACCGCCTGCATATTGGGATTCATGGTCAGGACTCCTTTGAAAAAGCGTTCAGATCCTCCAGCATGGCCATTGCCTCGGCACGGTCCTTCAGCGTGGCACCGCTGGCCTTGGCATGTCCACCGCCGCCGTATTTGGCGGCCACGGGATTGATGTTGTGTTTATTCGACCGCAGCTCGGCGATCACTCCGGTTTCGGTCTCGGTGAAGTTCACCCAGATGTCGATGCCGCGGATATCGCCCATGGTGTTCACCATACCGCGGGAAATGGTGAAGGTGTCCACACCGTAGGACTCTGCCTCGGCGCGGTCGGTGTAGATATACGCCACCCGATGCTCCGTGGTTTGGATCTTCAGCACAAACTGTGCCCGCAGGCGGATGAAGGCAAGGTCATCGGCATAAAGATTGGCATAAATATCGGCGGTGTCGAATTCCTCCCGCATCAAGGCAGAAGCCAAGCGGAAGGTATTTGAGGTGGTGGAATCGTAGCGGAAGCGCCCCGAATCGGTCACCATTCCCGTGTAGAGAGCCTTGGCGGAAACGGGGGAAAGCTTCAGGCCGCACTCCAGGGCCAGCTCGGTGATCAGCCCACAGCAGCTCTCGTAGGAGGTGTCGGTGATCTCCACGTCGGCGATCTGCTCGCAGAAGATGTGGTGGTCCACTCTTGCGGTGCGGGAAGCCAAACGGTAGCGCCCATCGGAGATCAGCGCAGAGGCGGAGGTGTCCAGAATGATGGCTAAGGCATCGGCATAGAGACTATCGTCGATCTCATCCATCCCCTCTTCCATCATGAAGCCATAGCGACGGGAGGCGTCTCCAACGGCATAAACCTCCTTTTCGGGGAAGTTATCCCGCAGGATCCGCTTCAGCCCCAGCTGACTCCCCAGCGCATCACCGTCGGGATTGGTGTGGCGGTGGATGATGATGCGGGAGGCCGCTTGGATCTCGCTCAGTAATCTTTCAAACATAAGTCGTTCCCTTTCTTTTGCTATCCTTCCCTTTCAATCGTCGAAATATCCGCGGTAGACCACGTTGTAATCGGCGTTGGGGAACATAAAGTGGTGAAGCTCGATGAAATAATTATCGGTCATGCTGGCAATGAAATCCACCACCAGCTGATTGGGCTCGGTCTTTTCATAGTCCTCGGTGCGGCTGTAGTAGATGCGGCTCACGGGGAGGATATGGTGCTTATAGATGGGGGAATTTCGGTTGCCCTTCTGCACGTCCTCCAGCAGCTGCCCATAGAGATCGGCCATCATGGGCTTCACGGTCTGATCCAGCTTGGCATAGGAAACGGCTCGATCGTAGATCTTTTCATAATTTTCCCGCTTTGCCCTCCGAAGGGCGGCAAAGTGCTTGTCATCCAGCTTGATATAGGGCTTGCCGTAGCTGTTTTCGATGATGTTCACCACCAGATTGTTGATGATCTCGGCGTTGATGGAGCCGATCTCCTCGCCGGAAAATTCACTCTCCACCACCGTTTTGGCGCGAATGGCGTCCTGGCGATCCTTTCCGAGATAGGCGATGATATCGGCAATGCGAACCACCGCGCCCTCCAGCGTGCAGGGCATGATGCGATCGGCAAAGTCGCGATCGGTGCTGCAGCGCTCCATCATGCGATCAAACTCCTCAAAATCGGCCAGCGGCACGGGGCGATATTCATTCAGCTCGATCTCGCCATTGTGCGCGGCAATGTCATTGAGCGTTTGCAGGCTGATATTGTAGGGATAGATCTTATCCAGCACGCGAACCGACTGCAGATTGTGCAGGAAGAATCTGCCCGTGTGCTGATGATAAAGCTCATTGAGATATTTTTCCCCCGTGTGCGCGAAGGCGGGATGCCCGAGATCGTGACCGAGCGAGATCGCCTCGATCAGATCCTGATTCAGATGCAGAGCAGCTCCAATGGTGCGGGCAATGCGGGAAACCAGCTGCACGTGAAGATTTCGGCGCGTCATATCGTCATTCTTGCAAAGCGAAAAAACCTGTGTTTTATCGGCGTAGCGATTAAAATACGGGCAATGCATGATCTTATCAATATCTCGGATAAAAGGCTTGCGCCAAACGTTTGCACGGTCGGTTTCCGGACGGCGGCGGATCACGTTGTCGCTGCAAAAGGCCACTTTGGCAAATGTTCCCGCTTGCGCCTCCAATTCCATCCGATCGCTCAATTCCTGCGAAAGAACCTCGTATTTGGGCATGAATTTCCCTCCTTTCCCATGTTTCGGAGACCGCATGGCTCCTTTGGGCTATACATATCTATTATACAACATTTTTTTGCATTTTGCAATCGCTTTTTTTCACTTTCCTTTTTTTTTCGTTTTTTTCAGCGCAAATTCCCTTCATCGGGCAAAAAACTGTTGATTTCCTCGGAAAACCGTGCTATAATAAAAAAAGAACGGCTCCCCCCCGACGGTGCCGAAAATATGAGATCCCGAAAAGGAGCGCTCCATGGAATTTTTGAGAAAAAAGAAGGAAGACCGTCCCGTGATCGCCATCTGCTACGATTTCGATAAAACGCTCTCGCCCGATGATATGCAGGCGCAGGGCTATATCCAATCGGTTGGCTACGACGTGGCCAAGTTCTGGAAGGAGGCCAACGACTCCGCGCGCGACAACGATATGGACAGCAATCTTGCCTATATGCTGAAGATGGTGCAGGAGGCCGAGGGAAATATCCTCTTCACCAAGCAGGCGCTGATGGAATACGGCGCCCACGTGCAGCTCTTCCCCGGCGTGGAGGATTGGTTTGAGCGCGTGCGCCGCTACGGCGAGGAAAACGGCGTGATCGTGGAGCATTATATCATCTCCTCGGGCCTCAAGGAAATGATCGAGGGAACTGTGATGGCCCGCAACGGTGCCTTTGAAAAGATCTACGCCTGCTCCTTCTTCTATAACGAGCGCGGCATCGCCATCTGGCCCGCGCAGGTGATCAACTACACCACCAAAACCCAATTTCTCTTCCGCATCGAAAAGGGCGTGCTGGATATCAACGATCCCGGCGTGAACGATTATTTTACTCCTGAGGAGATGCGCGTGCCCTTCCGCAATATCGTTTACATCGGGGATAGCGACACCGACATTCCCTGCATGAAGCTTGTGGATGCAAACAACGGCCACGCCATCGGCGTTTACAACCCCGAGGCGGGCAACAAGACCAAGGTCTACAACATGGTTCGCGACCGTCGGATCAGCTATTTTGCCCCCGCCGATTACCGCGAGGGCTCGGAGCTGGATCAGCTGGTGCGCGCCATCATTCAGAAAACGGCGGCCTACGAGGCGCTGGAGGCACGCCACGTCCTCAACAAAAAAGAGGCAGACGAGAATCTGCATCACCGCGCAACGGTGGAGACTCTGAAGAAGGTGATGGAGCTGGAGCGCACCACGGGCGAATCGCTGGCCGAATCGCAGGACGACGGCGACGGATTCGAATACGTGGAGGATCTGGCCTTCCGCACGGCGCTGGAAAAGCTGAAAAAGCAGGATCAATAAGCCTAAGAAACGCCCCGTTGGTCGGCGCGCAACGTCCGCTCAGGACTGCACGCAAATCAACGGGGCGTTTTTTCAGGCCTTGATATATTTTTCCGGCATGGGATCCTCAAAGAATTCCCGCAGATCGCGATCGCTGATCACATAGTCCACGTCCTTTTGGCAGGCCTGATAGAAGGTGGAGGTGTTCTCCAGCTTACTGCCGTCGCAGAGCAACACCCGTTTGCGGGCGTTGGCCAGCATCAGATTCCGAACGGGAACCTCCTCAGCGTAGCAATCATAGAAGCCGCCGTCGGGATTCACGGCCTGCACCGAGAAAAACACCACGTCGGCGCGGATCTGCCGCAGGAACTCCTGCGCGTAGCCGCCAACCAGCACCGAGCGGTTCTCCGAGGAGAGCTGACCGCCCGTGCAGTAGGCGCGTACGCCGTAGCCCGCCAGGCAGGAAACGGCATCCACGTTGTTGGTGATCACCGTCACACCGCTCACCGAGGGCAGAAGCTCTGCCACGAAAAAGGCCGAAGAGGAGCCGTCCAGCAGCACCACGTCGCCGGGATTCACCAGCGACACCGCCTGCCGCGCGATCCGCTTCTTCTGCAGGCTGTTCTCATGGCTTCGCAGGGCAAAGGGAATGAGCCTGCCGCCCGGGCGCACGGGCTTCACGCCGCCGTAGCTGCGGATCACCAGCCCACGCTCCTCCAGATTCTTCAGATCCCTGCGGATGCTGGAGGCGCTGATCTGCATTCTTTGGGCAAGCCCCTCCACCGTGGCGTATTCGCTTTCCATCAGGAGCGCCATGATCTCGTCTTCCCGCTCGCATTTATACATGTTCGTTCTCCTTTGCGCATTGTTGCATATTTCTGCTTATATTGTAACCGATTTTCTCCCATTTGTAAATAGCTTTTTGACGATTTACAAAAAATTTTTTTCATTTGGAAATGTTCACATTATTCGGTAGAATTGGGACACACGGATATGCTAAAATAATAGGGAATGACGTTTTTTGAAAGAGGCACTCATGAAGATCTTGTTTTTTGATATGGAATTCGCAAACGGAAAGATCCCCGGATCGGTCTATTCCTTCGGCTACGTGCAGACCAACGGAAAATTCAAGCTCACCGAGCCCCAGACCGATCTTTTGATGAATCCCGACTGCGAATGGAATCACTACGTTCGCCAGCACATTCTGGCCTACCCCATGCGCACCGTTCGCGCCGCCGCCCTCTTCCCCTCCTACTATAAGCGGCTGAAGAAGCTTCTCTGCAAGGCCGATCTGGTGGTGGGCTTTGCCGTTCGGAACGACACGGGCGCCCTCCGCGCCGCCTGCGAGCGCTACGGTCTCAAGCCCCTGCAATTCCAATGCCTGGATCTGGAGCGGCTCTGCAAGGCCATGGCCGACCATCCCAACGCCCACGGGCTCAGCGGCTACGTGCGCGCCTACTGCGGCTTCGACCCCGAAAATCAGCACCGCAGCGACGGCGATGCGCTGGCCACCATGCAGCTCTTCAAAAAGATCTGTCAGGATCACAGCGTGGATCCCCGACAGGTGAAAAAGCTGTTCGCCGCTCATTTTGTGGACTCCCTCGCCCAGCCGCCTGCAGAGTCTGCCAAGAAGCACCGCAAGAGCCATTGCGAGCCTGCGGCCGCCCCTGCTGCGCCCTCCGCTCCCTCGGGACAGAAGCGCCGCCGTCGCCGCCGCCACCGCAAGTCCTCCTCCGCACGCCCGTCTCAGACCTCCGGCGGCAAGACCGAGGCATGATCGCCGCATCCTGCGAGCAGCGCACCCGCGGTCTGCTCTCCTCCTCCACCCTCAAGATCCTCGCCTGCATCTTCATGGCCGTGGATCACATCGGCTTCCGCATCTTCCCCGAGCTGATGCTCCTGCGGGTGATCGGGCGGCTGGCGTTTCCGCTCTTTGCCTTCTTTATCGCCGAGGGCTGTCGCCACACGCGGCATCCGTGGCGCCGCTTCTTCACCATTTTCGGCATGGGCACGGTGTTCTTTCTCGTTCTCTACCTCTATTCGGGCATGGTGTACGCCAATATTTTTCTCACCTTTTCGGTCTCCATCCTGCTGATCTATCTGCTTCGGCTTTGCAAGCAGATGGCCCTGCGGGAGAATCCGCTCTGGGCCGTTGGCGCACTTCTCCTCTTTTCCGCCGCCCTTTTTGCAGCCTATCTGCTTTTTGATGCCGTCACCTTCGAATATAAGTTTTTCGGCATGCTCACGCCCGTGCTGGCCTCTCTGTTTGATTTTCACGGATTGAAGGTCTCCCCCATCCTGCAGGCGCTGGATTGCAAGACCACCCACGTGCTTTGTCTTGGCATCGGTCTGCTCTGCATCTCCTTCGGCGAGATCCTCTTCCACATTCAGATCTGGAATCTCGCCGCTCTGCCCCTGCTCCTGCTCTACAACGAGCGCCCCGGTGCCAGGAGGCTGAAATACGGCTTCTATCTCTTCTACCCCGTTCATCTTGTTGCCATCGAGGGAGTCTACCTGCTCCTCGAATGGCTATCCAAAACCCGATAAGGAGTGTGTTATGGCCAAGCTTTATTTCAAATATGGCGCAATGGGGTCCTCCAAGACCGCCAACGCCCTGATCACCAAATTCAACTATGAGGAGCGCGGAATGCGCGTGTGGCTCATCAAGCCCGCCATCGACAACCGCGACGGAGCCGACACCGTTCGTTCCCGTATCGGTCTGGAGGCCACTGCCGACGCGATCTCCGCCGAGACCGACGTCTACGAGCTTTTCCAAAGCAAGCATTCCGATTGCCATGTGATCATCGCCGACGAATGTCAGTTCTTCACCGCCGCGCAGATCGACCAGCTTCGTCGCGTGGTGGATGAATTGAGCCTCCCCGTGCTTTGCTTCGGTCTGCGGACCGACTTCCTCACGCATCTTTTCGAGGGAAGCCGCCGCCTCTTTGAGGTGGCCGACTCCGTCACCGAGATCAAGACCATCTGCGCCTGCGGCAAAAAAGCCATCGTGAACGCCCGCATCGACGGCGAGGGGCGCGTGGTGACCGAGGGCGGACAGATCCTCATCGGCGGCAACGATTCCTACGTTGCCATGTGCCACAGCTGCTGGAAGGCCGCCATCCAAAAAGCATAAAAAAAACCTTCCGCGAGGTGTTTCGGTGGGGCAGTATAAAATCGCCCCCTCCCTACAGAAAAAAGGACAGAGAATTTCTACGTTCTCTGTCCTCTTTTCTTGGCAGGCACTGCATTTGCAGACACAAATGCTTTTTTCGTTATGGGTGATGAGGCTCGCCTACGCTCACCGTGATAACTTGCTTTGCAAGCGCTATGATATGATCGCCCGGTTGCATCAGGCTGTGCCGAAGGCTCATCATAACTTGGCGTAGCCAATCACAACTCAAAACTCGCCGCGAGGCGATCATAACTGCATGCCTGCTCTACGGCAGGTACGCCTTTTTTCTTATTTCAGCTCGTTCGCTTCCTCTCCAAACAGGCAGGAAACGGCTTTTTTCATTTCCTCCGGCAGGGGGCATCGAAGATGCATCTCCTCGCCGCTTCGCGGATGCTTGAAATGCAATTCCGCCGCGTGAAGGCACTGCCCTCGGATCCATGCGCGGTGACGTCCCTCAAATTGGGTGCGGTCGCCGCCGTAAACAGGATCTCCCAGCAGGGGGTGACCGATGGAGGCCATATGCACGCGGATCTGATGGGTTCTTCCCGTTTCCAATTCGCATCGGATCAGAGAAAACCGATTTCCGTCCTGCGAGGCCTCGGCCAACACGCGATAATGCGTGATCGCCTCTCTCGACTTCCATTCCCCGTTTTTGATCACCGCCATCCGCTTTCTGTCCACGGGGTGACGGCCGATGGGCGCATCCACCGTTCCCTCGCTCTCGGCAAAGCCGCCGATGGCAATGGCATAGTAGATGCGGTTGATCCGATGTCCCTTCAGCTGATCTGCAAGCCTCAGATGTGCCTCATCGTGCTTGGCCACCACCAGAAGCCCGCTGGTGTCCTTGTCGATGCGGTGCACGATCCCCGGCCGCAAAACGCCGCCCACGCCCGAAAGACTTGCGCCGCAATGCCAAAGCAGCGCGTTCACCAGCGTGCCGTCGGGATTCCCTGCCGCGGGATGAACCACCATGCCGCAGGGCTTGTTGACCACGATCAGGTCGCCATCCTCATACAGCACGTCCAGCGGGATATTCTGCGGAACCGCCTCGCAGGGCTCGGGCTCGGGCAGCTCGATCGCCACCTCGTCTCCCGCCCGCAGGCGATGGTTTTTGGGAGCGCTCCCGCCGTTGACGCGAACGCTTCCCTCCTCGATGAGCCGCGCCGCCGCCGAGCGGGTGACGTCGGCCAAACGGGACACCGCCTGATCCAGTCGCTCTCCCGCCGCATCGGGCTCCACACGGTAAAGGATGGGCTCGCGGTCACTCGTTGCCATCTTCGTTCTCCTCGGCGGCCCGGGCCTTGGCCCGCTCCGCCTTGTATTCCTTGATCATTTCCACCACGAAATAGCCCATCAGCAGGAAGGCACCCACGCAAACGAAGGAATCCGCCACGTTGAACACGGCAAAATTGATCAGCGTGAAATCAATAAAGTCCACCACGTAGCCCAAGGCAACACGATCGATCATGTTGCCGATGCCGCCGCCGATGATCATGGCAAGGCAGAGCTTCACCAGCGGCCGCTCCTTGCAGAAGCCGAAGAGATAGATGCTCAGCCCCACGATGGCAACGGTGGAAAAGATCATAAACACCCAGCGGTGATCGGCAAGCATGCCAAAGGCCGCTCCCTCGTTCTTCACGAAGGTCAGGTGCAGCACGTCCTCCCACAGCGGGAAGGACGGCTCGCCCTGCAAATACACAACCGCCAACCATTTGGAAAGCTGGTCCAGAACCACCGATCCCAGTATAACGGCAATCAGAATCCAGATCAAAGGACTTCTCCTTTCAGCTGCAGATCAGAGCCCCAGGATCTTGCGGCAACGGTCGCAGAGGAAGCCGCCATCCTCGGTGGTCTGACCCTCGGTGGAATAGCTCCAGCATCTCTCGCACTTGCAGCCGTCGGCAGGCTCCACCAGAACGCCGATGCCGGAGGTCTCCTCGGTGTGAGCGCCTGCGGGGGCATCGCCCTCCTCCAGCTTCACGCCGGAAACGATGAACACGGTGGCAAGCTCTGCGCCAAAGCCCTGCAGAAGCGCCAGAAGCTCGTCCTTGGCGAACAGCGTGATCTTTGCCTCCAGAGATTTACCAACCATCTTCTCGGCTCTTGCCAGCTCCAGCGCCTTCATCACGTCGTCTCTCACCTCAAACAGGCGATCCCAACGGGCGCGGATCTCCTCGAAGGCCAGCTCTGCCTTGTAGGCGGGCATATCGTTGAGATACACGCTTTCCTTCTTGTCGTCGGCAGCGTGAGGAATGGCCTGCCACATCTCCTCTGCGGAGAAGGCCAGAACGGGTGCCAGCAGGCGGATCAGACCGGAAAGCACGAAATACATTGCCGTTTGCGCACTGCGGCGGGCAAGGCTATCGGCCTTCTCGGTGTAGAGGCGATCCTTGGTGATATCGATATAGAGCTTGGAAAGCTCGGTGGTGCAGAAGTTGCCGATCTCGTGATAGATCAGGTGGAACTCATAATCGTCGTAGGCGCGGCGAACGGTCTCGGTGAGGCTGTTCATGCGGGAGATCATCCAGAGATCGATCTCCTGCAGCTGATCCAATGCCACACAATCGCAGGCAGGATCGAAGTCGGAAAGGTCGGCGATCAGGATACGAACGGTGTTGCGGATCTTTCTATAGGCATCCGAAAGCTGACGGAAGATGGGATCCGAAACGCGCACGTCCACGCGGTAATCCGAGGAGGCCACCCACAAACGCACCAGATCGGCGCCGTACTTCGGGATCACCTCGGAGGGCAGAATGCTGTTGCCGAGAGACTTGTGCATGGCCTTGCCCTCGCCGTCCACCACCCAACCGTGGGTGAGAACCTGCTTATAGGGGGCAACGGGAGCCTTGCCTGCGCCAACGGCGGTGAGCAGAGAGGACTGGAACCAGCCTCTGTACTGGTCGGCACCCTCGAGATAGAGGTCGGCAGGCCAGGTGTAGTCGGGATTGTCGTGCAGCACGGCAAAGTGAGAGGAGCCGGAGTCGAACCAGCCGTCCAGCGTGTCGGTCTCCTTGGTGAAGTGCTTGCCGCCGCAGTGGGGACAGGTGAAGCCCTCGGGAAGCAGATCTGCGGCCTCCTTTTCGTACCACACGTTGGAGCCGTTCTCGCCGAAGCACTTGGAAACGTTCTCGATGGTCTCATCGTTGCAAACGGGCTTCTTGCAATCCTCGCAATAGAACACGGGAATGGGCAAGCCCCAATGACGCTGACGGGAAATGCACCAGTCGGCGCGGTCGCGAACCATCTGCTTGATGCGCTCGCCGCCCCATTCGGGCAGCCAATCCACGCTCTCGCAGGCCTTCACGGCATCGTCCTTGAATGCCTCCACCGAGCAGAACCACTGAGGCGTTGCGCGGAAGATGATGGGCTGCTTGCATCTCCAGCAGTGGGGATACTCATGCTCCACCTCCTCGGAGGCAAAGAGCGCGCCGCTCTCCTTCATGTCGGCAAG
This sequence comes from Eubacteriales bacterium, assembly GCA_045659845.1. Classification (GTDB taxonomy): domain Bacteria; phylum Bacillota; class Clostridia; order Oscillospirales; family CAG-272; genus UMGS1865. Next base: position 12,940 of record JAZRCQ010000168.1, on the reverse strand, counting down.
GATCGCCTCGTTGGATTCATCGTAGCGCAGGCCTGCAAACTTGCCTGCCTCCTCGGTCTGATAGCCGCGATCGTCCACGGGAACGAGGGGAGGCAGACCGTAGCGGCGGCAGGTGATATTATCGTCGGCGCCGAAGCCGCCTGCCGTATGCACGCATCCCGTGCCGCTATCCATCGTTACGTAGTCGGCAACGGCCAGAAGCGACTCTCTCTCCAGGAAGGGATGCTGAGCCGTCATGTATTCAAAATCCTTGCCCTGCATGGTTGCGAGGATCTCATAGGACTCCACGCCGCCTGCCTTCATGGTCTTCTCGCAAAGCGCCTCTGCCACGATATAGCATTCGCCGTTCTCGGCCTTTGCCACCACGTAGCTCTCCGTGGGGTTCAGAGCAATGGCCTGGTTGCCGGGAAGCGTCCACGTGGTAGTGGTCCAGATCACGAAATAGGTGTTTGCGGGATCGCAGATGCCGGCCAGCTTGCCGTTGTCGTTCTTCACGGCAAACTTCACGTAGATGGAGGTGCAGGCATCGGTCTTGTATTCGATCTCAGCCTCGGCCAGAGCCGTTTCATCCACGGGGCACCAGTAAACGGGCTTCAAGCCCTTGTAGATATAGCCCTTGCGGTACATTTCGCCGAACACCTTCACCTCTCTCGCCTCGAAGGACTTGTCCATGGTGAGGTAGGGATGCTCCCAGTCGGCGGTCACGCCCAAGCGCTTGAACTGATCCATCTGAATGTTCACAAAGTCCTGCGCATAAGCGTGGCAGGCATTGCGGAACTCGGGAATAGACATCTTCTTGCGGTCGATCTTCTTCTGCTTGATGATGGCCGACTCGATGGGCATTCCGTGGTTATCCCAACCGGGCGTGAAGGGTACGCGGTAGCCGCCCATCAGCTTGCTCTTGTTGATGATATCCTTCAGGATCTTGTTCATGGCCGTTCCCATGTGGATGTTACCGTTGGAAAAGGGAGGGCCATCGTGGAGCATAAACAGGGGCTTTCCTGCGCCCTGCTCCTGCATCTTTCCGTAAAGATCGATGGACTCCCAGTATTTCAGCATATCGGGCTCTCTCTGCGGCAGGTTTGCGCGCATGGGGAACTCGGTGCTGGGAAGGTTTAGTGTGCTTGTGTAATCCTTTGCCATTTCTCTCTTCTCCTCTATCTGCTAAGCTTTAAAATTGGATCCTGTTCAGGTGGGGCACCAAAAAAGAAAACGCCCCATAGCATTCGCTATGAGACGGAAAACTCCGCGGTACCACTCATATTCGCCGCAAAACGGCGCACTTCGGTCGATCAAACCGTTTGCCTTAACGCGGCCGCACGGATATGCTTACCGTCCCGCAGGAGTTCAGCATACCAACTCGGAAGGGATACCGATCGAGCAAGCTCCGCCATTGGCTCGCACCACCCGCCAATTCTCTGTGCGCCTCGCATGCTCCGGCTCTTCGTCACCGTCTTTCAAGGTAGTATACCACATTCTCGCGCGTTTGTCAAGAAAAATCCTCTTATTTTCCTCTTATTTAATGCAAAAAACGGCTCTTTTCCCTTTATTTTAGAATAAGAATTGTTTTCGTTCTTATTTTCAGAGGTTGCTCGGTCGAAAAAAATCATTTTTTGTAGCGAGGATAGAGCCGGCAGCGTATGCTGTAGGTGAGCCGACCTGTCACCGTCGGCCATCAAAAAAACACTCCGGAAAGGAAGGATCACCATGTACCGACTCAATCAAAGTCCGTCCTCGGGAAGGTCCAATGCAGAGTTTCTCCGCCGTCTCTCAGAGCAAAGAGGCTGCGGATGCTCTGCCCCCATGTCTCGCGCCGAGGAGCATCGGGAGCCCATCGGTTGCCCATCCATGCCGTCGCTGGCCATGGTCTATTCGCCCGTGCAGGCATGGGATGGCCTGCTGGACCCCGCCCGCGCCCTTGCGGAGGGCACACTGTTTGCCGATCTCGTGAAGCCCTTCACGGCCGCGAGAGACCGCTGCTGAAGGAGGCTGACCATGCAAGAAAAGCACAATCGCACAAGCCTTCTGCAGAAGATCCGGGAGATCAATTTCAGTCTGGCAGAAACCGTTCTCTATCTGGACGCCTATCCCGACCACGGCAAGGCGCTGGACTATTATCACCGCCTCGCGGAGGAGTCCGCGGAGTTAACGAAGCAGTATGAAAGCACCTACGGTCCCCTGACCGTTGGCGGAAATAAGAGCCGCCAGTCCTGGGATTGGGTGAAGACCCCGTGGCCATGGGAGCCCGAGGCCAACTGAGCCGCCGCTGAAAGGAGACCGCTATGTGGATCTATGAAAAAACACTGCAATACCCCGTGAAGATCAAAAAGCCAAACGCCAAGTCGGCCCAGCTGATCATTTCCCAGCTCGGTGGGCCGGACGGCGAGTTGAACGCAGCCATGCGCTACCTGAACCAGCGCTACTCCATGCCCTACCGCGATATCGTTGGCATCCTGACCGACGTGGGCACGGAGGAGCTGGCGCATTTGGAGATGGTGGCGAGCATCCTGCATCAGCTCACGCGCGGACTGACGGAGGCGGAGATCGAAAACAGCCCCTTTGCGCCCTACTTTATCGACCACACGGTTGGCGTTTATCCCTGCGCCTCGGCAGGCTTCCCCGACACCATGAGCGCCATCGCCGTGAAGGGAGACGTCCTCACCGACCTCAACGAAAATCTGGCGGCAGAGCAAAAGGCGCGCACCACCTACGACAACATTCTGCGCTTGGTGGACGATCCCGACGTCCGCGACCCCATCAAGTTTCTGCGAGAGCGCGAGGTAGTTCACTATCAGCGCTTCGCCGATGCCCTCCGCCGCGCGCAGGAGCATTTGGACAGCAAAAATTTCTACGCCTGCAACCCATCCTTCGACAAAAGCTGCGGAAAATAAGCTCCAAACGGGAACGGCCAAGGCCGTTCCCGTGATTTTTTGTCTTTCTATTTACTTTTTTGGAAAAGTGTGCTATAATGGATTGAGTAAAGCCGAAGTGGATCGGCTTAAAAATGAAATTGTCGAGTTGAACACGGAGGCCGAAAGTGGTGACGGTGGCGAAAAAAACTCTTGACAAATAATGGGAACTGTGATATACTGCTATGATTTGAAGCTTTCAAATGGGTGGCTTGGGGAAATATAGTAACGAGGTATTTGTTATGGCAGATTTTCGCTATGTAACCAAAAAAGAAGCAAGTGATGCTAAAAGAGATGTAATTGAGATTATCCACAAAGTGCAAGATATTGTGAGGGATGATTTTACCTTCAAATATTCCTTTATCGGCAGTTGTGCGAAAAATATGATTACATACGATGCCGACTCCAATGTGGGCTATGATTTTGATGTCAATTTTGAGGTGAATGACCCGGATGAAAAGTATACTCCCCAAGAAATACGAGGGAAGATTTTCCGCGCGCTTCAGCAACTCACCCGAAACAATGCCTATTCCTATACGAAAATCGAGGATTCTACGAGCGTTATCACCATTAAGGTTGTCGATCGAAAGAATGCTCGCATTATTCACAGTTGTGATTTTGCAATTGTTCATAATTGCTCTGATGGCCGACAGCAGTATATTCGGTACAATAAGAGTTCGGGTTATTTTTCTTGGGAATTTCGAGGGGAAGGCTATACATATCTCCCCGATAAGATTGAGTGGCTGAAAGCAAAAGGCTTGTGGGGCGAAGTACGCAATCATTATCTCTACAAGAAGGATAACAACCGCAATCCCGATAAACATTCTCGCACAATATTTGCGGAGACCATAAACGAGGTATGTCAGCAGAATAGCTATTCGGAGCCGAGAACTCCCGGCAACACAGGCTATTGGAACGTTTAAAACGGTTATCATCACGCAACTCTGAACTAGACCCCGCAAGAGCGTCTACAGATTAGTAGACGCTCTTTTGCATCTTGAATGTAATGTCCGTTCTCATGGAATGTATTGACAAATATTGTATATTATAGTATAATGGGAGCGAAAAATGCCGCTGGGCTGAAACATGAAAGTGGATAATCATGAAAAATTCGGTATCTGTAAAAACGATTAGTTATGCGATGGCAATCATAATGACGATTTTGAGTATGATTGGCATGGGAGCGTGTTCTGAGAATCCTAACTATGTAAAAGGCTTCGCCTATGAAGTCAACGAGGATGAGAAAACTTGCACAATTATCGATTTCGAGCCGCACACGGCTACAAGGGCATCTATTCCCGAAAAAATCAAGGGGTACACAGTAACCGCAATTGGGAAATCTGCATTTTCCATGTGCGAATTGCTTGCAATTATTGAAATCCCAGATACAGTTACAAGCATCGGATCGCGGGCTTTCAAGGATTGCAGTAGTCTTACGAGCATCACAATCCCTCACAGTGTTACAAGCATCGGTGAAGAGGCATTCGCAGGATGTATCAGCTTGACAAGTATCACGATTCCCGATAGTGTAATAAGCATTGGACCGCAGGCATTTTTTGATTGCAGAAGCCTTACGAGCATCACAATCCCCAACGGAGTGACGAGCGTCGCACCGAAATTGTTTTACAATTGTAGTAGCCTTGCGAATGTAACGATTCCGAATAGCGTCACAAGCATTAGTGCGGATGCATTTGGCTTCTGTGATAATTTGACATGTATCACACTGCCGTTTATAGGCACGACTAAGGACGGCTCTGCAACTGGACACTTGGGGGATATCTTTGGAAAATCAAAATCACAAAGCGTTCCAAAGTCCTTGCGCACTGTGATAATCACAGGCGGGTCAAATATTGATTTTTACCGTTGCAGTGGCATTGAGAGCGTCACAATCCCCGCCAGTGTTACGAGCATCAGCGATAATGCGTTCGAAGAATGTAGTAGCCTTACAAGCGTCACTATACCAGACAGCGTGACAAGCATTGGCGAAGAGGCTTTCCGAGATTGTATTAGTCTCACGAACATTACGATTCCCAATAGCGTTACAAATATCGGTGAGGGCGCTTTCATTGGTTGTTCTAACTTAACGAGCATTACGATGAGCAACGGACTTACAAGCATTAACGACAGTACATTCAGTAATTGCGTTAGTTTGACGAGTGTTGTCATTCCTAACAGCGTAACCAGAATTGAGAATAGTGCGTTCTCCATGTGCGCTAGTCTTACAAGCGTTACAATTGGTAGCGGCGTCACATTCATTAGCAACCACGTTTTCTTCTATTGTGACAATCTAAAAACCATAAACTATGCAGGATCTAGTATCATGTGGCACAAGATAATTCTTCTCTATCATTGGTGGCTACCTGAAGGAGGATATGGAAAAGTTGAGTGCTCCGATGGAATTATTAATGTAAAGGCCTAAACCGAATATGCCACCGAGCGTCTACAGATTAGTAGGCGCTCTTTTGCATCTTGAATGTAATGTCCGTTTTCATGGAATATATTGACAAATATTGTAAATTATAGTATAATGGAAGCGTAAAAATGTCGACGGGCTGAAATGTGAAAGTGAAAGAGTTATGAGAAAGTCAATTCTGATTAAAATCGAATAAACATTAAAGGAAACACGATTATGTTTAATAACATTGGAGGAAAAATCAAATCTGTTGCGAAAGTTTTGACCGGATTGGGAATCACGGTCTCTGTCCTTGTGGGAATCATGGTCATGACTTCGGATATGCTCGGAGTCGGTTTGCTAACGATTGTTTTGGGAAGCTTGCTCTCATGGCTCTCCTCTTTTACCCTATACGGATTTGGGCAGTTGATTGAAAACACGGATACACTCGTGAAATTACAAGCAAAAAAAACTGACTCTTCACCGGAACCGGACGAAGACGAGGAGGAAGAAGAACCTGAATTCCAAGATTATGACTTTGAAAATTGTAGGAGATTATAGTGGCAGATTTAGCCAACCGATCGGTTATTTGGATTATTTGTCAGACGAGTTTCATCCATCATGCTAAACAACAAAAAGCCCCGAACGCGCTCCGTTTGGGGTTGTTTTTATCGTTTTGCTTAGCGCCGTCCTCGCCTCGATGTGTCTGCCGCGTTGGTCTTTTCAAGGTGGGGCTGCCGTTTGGGAAATTCCGCTCAAAAATTTCCTTTTTATGTTGCTTTTTGTCAAAATGCATGATATAATAGAAATATACAAACCGAAAGGAGTCCCCCCATGAAAAAGCTACTTTCCCTTCTTTTGTCGCTCGCGTTGCTGCTTTCCTTTGTTGCTTGCGAGAATAACGACAAGAATCCCCCCGCCACCACGGAAGCGCAAGCCGACGCCGCTCCCGTCACCTTCGTTCCCTCCAACCGCTATAATATCTTCCGCGGCGAGTTCTATCGCAACTGCGATGAGATCCTGAAGGCCACCTCTGCGCTGCAGTCCGCCTTCCGCGAGGCCTACGGCATTTCCTGCTCCGCCTTCGCCTCTCTCTCCGAAAAGGATCCCAGCAAGATCTATGAGATCCTCGTTGGCGACACCGGCCGCCCGGAATCCACCGAGCTGATGGCAGGGCTCGGCACCGCCGATTTCGCATGGCGTATCGTCTCCGAGCATCTGATCGTGATCGCAGGAGGCTCCGCCGCGGCAACCGAGGAGGCCGTGGAGCATTTCTGCCAAAGCCAGCTGGCCGCTGAAAAGACGCCGCTCACCGTTGGCGCCTCCCATATTTCCCGCGCCGCCTATGAATACGACGACGTGCTGCTCAACGGCATCTCCTTCTCCGACGTGACCATCGCCGTGAAGGGCAGCGCCGATCTCTCGGCCGCGCAGGTTTTGATCCGCGATCTCGGCTCCTATGCAGGCAAGCAGCCGAATCTCATTCCCGTTGAGAATCTGACGGGCTCGGAAAAGGGGCTCATCGTTTTGGGTGCCGCCGCCACGGATGGCAGCACGTCCTTTGGCTCGGGCTACGCGGCCTACCACGTGGATGCCACAGTTTCCGCCGATGGCTTCACCGTGTTCCTCGATTCCAACGATCCCTCTATGAGCCGCAACGGTATGCGCGCACTGCTGGAAAGCGTGAAACGCACCACCGAGGGCAAGATTTGCAAGGTCACGCTGGAAGATCTGAGTCTCCGGGCGCTGGACTTCGGCAATTCCATTCCCGCATGGAGTCTCACCAACGTGAAAACCGAGCAGATCGCCGACGGCGTGACGTATTCCGACCGCACCTACAAGGACGAAAAGGGACTTCCTTATCGCGCACACGTGCTGGAGATCGATCCCTCCAAGGCCTATTTCTATATGGGCTCCTCCTATGATAACTACGAGCTGACGCCCTCCAAGACCGAAAGCGTGAACGGGCAGATGTCCTCCGCCATTGCAAACGGTCTTGCCGTGGTTGGTGGTGTGAATGCCGATTTCTTTGATCTGGGCGGCACCAACGCGCCCCGCGGCCTCACCATCAAGGAGGGCAAGCTTCTGAGCGTTGGAGAAAGCACGCGCGCCTACATCGGCTTCACCTACGATGGAAGGATTGTTTTCGATAGCAGCCCCTACTCCTACACCAACTATAATCTGCGCACCGCCGTTGGCGGCTCCCATATCATTCTCAAAAACGGAGCCCCCTTCGACATCGGAGGCACCGATAGCTTCGCCACCACCTCCCATCCCCGCACGCTGGCAGGCGTTCGCGAGGACGGCACCGTTCTGCTGGTGGTTGTGGACGGGCGGCAGGAGAAGATCTCCAACGGTGCGCCTCTCGCCCGCTGTGCCGCGCTGATGGCCGAGCTGGGCGCCGTGGATGCCATCAATCTGGATGGCGGCGGCCCCTCCACGCTCAGCGTCACGCAAAACGGCAAGGTGGTCACCAAAAATGACGTTTCCAGCGGTGGAACCCTCCGCAAGGTGTATAATTCCCTTCTGGTTGTTTCCAAGCCCGCGGCATAAGCAAAAAATGAAGAGCGCCTACCGATCGGAAGGCGCTCTTTTGCTTCCCCCATTTGAAGGGATCATATTGACAATTTTGTAAAAAAATGATATAATGAACATATGGTTCCCACCGAGCGGTGATTATACAAGATCATTATGCTAAAGAGGTACTAGTATGAAATGTGATGACATTAGAATCAAAATCGGCGATAAGGATGCATACTTATCCTATAATGCAGAAACATGGAAATTAACTTTGTGGTCCCCGAATTCTCCCCAGCCAGAGTTTGAGGTCGACATGAACAATATTCAAAAATTATACATAAGCTCCTATGATCGCGAAACACACGGAGAAAACAAGAATCAACTCGCAAGGACTGTGATTGGCGGGACGCTATTTGGCCCGATAGGCGCTATTATTGGCGCAGTATCTGGCAACGGTAAAAAAGAGATTGTTGACGCGACCTATGCTTGTATACACATAGAAACCAAAGACCAACATCTTGTTGTTCTTTGCAAGGAGACACCACAAAATAATTCTACGGTGTTCGTAAAAACGGTAAACGGCTTAATGACTGCTGGGAGTTATAAAGCGTACCGAAAAAAAGGCACAAAGAACGCAATCATAGCAGTTCTAATAGCCGCAGCAGCAATACTCCTCCAAATAGTACTTGGGTATCTACTGGGATAGAGAGTACAAATGCCGACGGGCTGAAACGTGAATGTAAAAAATCATGAAAAGATCAGTAATCGTGAAAATGATTAGTTATGCAATCGTGACTATCATGACCTTAGGATGTGCTATCATCTTGAGTGCTTGCGCTACCACGCCCCCCGACTCTGCTCCTGCGACGGGTTCGCATGGCCTTAAGTACACGATCAATGCAGATGGCACTACTTGTACAATTTCAGGTATTGAAGCTTATACGAATACCGAGATTGATATTCCTACCATGATCGACGGATACAGCGTCACAGGCATCGGCAGCCAAGCGTTCCAATATCACTCTGAGTTGACAAGCATAACAATCCCCCCCAGTGTCAAGATTATCGGAGATGGGGCTTTTTCCTATTGTCGTAGCCTAGTGATCTTCACGATTCCCGATAGCGTGACGAGCATAGGTACTACTGCGCTTGGCAATTGCAATAGTCTTGAGAGTATTACCTTGCCGTTCGTTGGTGCGAGGAAAAACGGAACGGGTGATACGAATTTCGGTTATATTTTTGGGCAGACGCTAGGTAATTCTCATACTGGCCAAATTCCCACATCGCTTACCACGGTTGTTATCACAGGTGGTCAAAGCATCGACGCTAGGGCGTTTGAGAATTGCAAAAACCTCACGAGCGTTGCGTTACCCGGTAGCATCACGAGCATCGGAAGTTCTGCGTTCTATAACTGCATTGGCCTGTCAATCATCACGATTCCCGACAGCGTGACGAGTATCGGGAATAATGCATTCGACGGGTGCAAAGGCTTAACGAGTATCACAATCGGGCGCGGCGTGAAGAGCATAGGAGGTCATGCGCTCCGGGAATGCAGTGGCCTTAAGAACATTACGTATGTAGGATCAATTTTCGAATGGCAACGTATCCAAAAAGACGAAAGTTGGGCGGAGGGATTTTGGTTCCCCTACGTCAACTGCGCTAACGGACTTACTTTCACTTAACTCCAAGCGCCTACCAATCGGTAGGCGCTCTTTTTTGCGCCCTTTTAGCCTATCTTGTAACTGCATCCGTCGAAGTGTCGCTCCGTTTGGCCTTTTGACAGGTGAGTGCCTCACCGCCAACCGTCCCCTCTCCCCGCAAATAAAAAGCCCTCACCGATGAGTCAGTGAGAGCTTTTTATCGTTGATTCTGCAATGGTTGATCGGCGTTTTCCCTCCGATGCAACTGTCTCTGTCAATCCTCCAGCGCCTCCACGGTGAGATTGCGCAGAAGAGGATGGATCCGGTTATATACGTAGGCGCAGGCGCGAACCTGCTGCGCATAGTACACGGCGATCCCCTTGGCTCTGTCCACCATGGTGAAGGCACCCGCGGCACCGTCCCACCCGAATTCGCCCTTGGAGGAGGCCGACATGGAATAGTCGGGATTCGTGTGTACTCTGCCGCAAAGGCCCCAGCCGTAGCCGTAATGACGGCCCGTGTTGTGGCTGATGAAATCTCTCAGCGGGGTGGGCGCGAGGTGGTTTTCCTCCATCATGGCCAGCGTTTCGGGCTTGAGCAGCCGGTAGCCGTTCTTGGCCGTGCCGTTGCAGGCCAGTGCGCTCAGAACCTTTACGTACTCCGAGGGACGGCTGAACAGACCTGCTCCGCCGCTATCGTAGTGATCGCTGAAGGCATAGGCATTGTCGGCCTCCAGCGGCGTGGAGGTTCCCGTGGCGATATCGTACTTAAAGGACGAGCAAAGGCGCGTCTTCTGCTCCTCGGAAAGGCGGAAGCCCGTGTCGGTGACGCCCAACGGATCGAAGATATGCTTCTGCAGATAGTCGGCAAAGCGCTCTCCGCTCACAACCTCCACCACGGCCGCCAGAACGTCATGACAAAGACTATAGCGATAATGCGAGCCCGGCTCGAAGAGAAGCGGATCCTTGGCCAGCTCGAAAGCGATCTCCAACGTGGAATCTCTCCCCTCTTCTATGGCCTTTGCCACGGCGGGACGCTTGAGATCGTAGTCCAATCCGCCCGTCATCGTGAAGAGATGCTCCACCGTCATTTCCCGCTTGGCGGGAGCCACGGTCTGATCCTTTTGCATCACGCTGAGAGAGGCGAAGGTTGGAAGATACTTGGAAACAGGATCGGAAAGGCTGAGCTTGCCCTGCTCCACCAGCTGCATGGCGGCCACGCAGGTGATCACCTTGGTGCAGGAGAAGATCCAGCAAAGATGCTCGGGCGTGTAGGGCACCTTGCCCTCCGCATCCGCCGTGCCAACCCACTTGTGATAAACGGGCTCGCCATTTTTCGTGATGATCATTTCGCAGAAGGGGATCCCTCTTTGGGGCTGTCCCTCCAGCAATGCATCCAGCTTCTTGAAATTCACGGTTGTCTCCTCCTTATTTCACGTAGTCGAATTCAAAATCATAGATGGAAACGGTGTGACCGTCCTTGCATCCCTTGGCCTCCAGCGCCTCAAACACACCGCTTCTCTGCAGCACGCGCTGGAAGAAATTGAGCGATTCATAGTCGCTGAAATTGATCTGTCCCATCAGGTTCAGAAGCCACTCACCCTCCACGTAGAAGGTGTCGTTCTCGCGGCGGATCACGGTCTCCTTGCCGCCGCCAACGTAGGCATCCTCGGGATCGTATTCCTTTTCGTAGATCTTCATGGGGGGAAGCTCGGCCAAACGGCGCGCCGTATAGCGCAGAAGCTCCTCCAGCCCCTCGCCCGTGGCGGCGGAAACGTAGAACAGCTCCCAGCCGTTCACCTCCACGAAATGCTCGAAGGCCTCCACGTCCACCAGCTCCCGATCCAGCGCATCGGTCTTGTTTGCCACGATCACCTGCGGGCGATCGGCCAGCTCGGGGCTATAGCGATCCAGCTCCACGTTGATGATCTCCACGTCGTCGATGGGATCTCTTCCCTCGAAGCAGGAGATATCCACCACGTGCCAAAGCAGGCGACAACGGTCCACGTGGCGCAAAAATTCATGTCCCAAGCCTGCGCCGTCGGCCGCTCCCTCAATGAGTCCGGGAATATCGGCCGCCACAAAGCCCTTTTCGCCGCCCGTGCGAACAACGCCGAGATTGGGAGACAGCGTGGTGAAATGATAGTCCGCGATCTTGGGCTTGGCCGCCGAGATGCGGGAAAGAATGGAGGATTTTCCAACGCTGGGATAGCCGATAATGCCAACGTCGGCCAGCATCTTCAGCTCCAGCAAAACCTCCTTTTCCTCACCGCGGGTGCCGTTTTTCGCAAACATGGGCACCTGACGGGTGGGCGTGGCGAAATGTCGGTTGCCCCAACCGCCTCTGCCGCCCTTGCAGGCAATGTAATCGGCGCCGTCGTTCTCCGACATATCGTGAATGATCCTGCCGCTCTCCACGTCGAGGATCAGCGTTCCGGGAGGCACCATGATCACAAGATCCTCGCCGTTGGCCCCATGAAACTTGGAGCCCTTGCCGTCGCCGCCTCTTTGCGCGGCGAAATGATGCTTATAGCGGAAGGCCAGAAGCGTGTTGGAGCCTTGGTCAACGCGGAACACCACGTTGCCTCCTCTGCCGCCGTCGCCGCCGTCGGGGCCTCCTGCGGATACGTATTTTTCGCGGTGGAAGGCCACGGCACCGTTGCCGCCGTCTCCCGCCTTGATATGGATTTTTACATGATCAACAAACATCTTGAGTCTCCTTTTCTTCAGACCGCCGCGGCACTCAAACCGCGTCGTCGCCCTTCATGCGAATGATCAGCTTGATGGGCGTGCCATGGAAGCCAAAGGTCTCGCGCAGGCAGTTTTCGATAAACCGCTGATAGGAAAAATGGAACAGCTCGGCATTGTTGCAGAAGATCACAAAGGTGGGCGGTGCCACGGAGATCTGCGTCATGTAATAGATCTTGAGGCGCTTTCCCTTATCGGAGGGCGGCTGCACGCGGATCATGGCATCGCCAAGCACGTCGTTGAGCAGGCCCGTGGAAACTCTTCTGGTGGCCTGACCGAACACCTCGTTGATCTTTTCATAAAGCGTGGCCACACGCTGCCCCGTCTTGGCGGAAACATAGAAAATGGGGGCGTAGGGCATATAGGCCAGCGCAAGACGGATGCGATCGTTGAATTCCTTCACGGTGTTGTTATCCTTCTCGATCAGATCCCATTTATTCACCACGATGATGGTGGCCTTTCCTGCCTCATGGGCAATGCCGGCGATCTTTTCATCCTGCTCGGTGATGCCTGCCTCGGCATCGATCATCAGCAGGCAAACGTCAGCTCTCTCCACCGCCATGTGGGCACGGAGAACGCTGAAATGCTCGATCTTATCGTCAATTTTCGATTGACGCCGAATCCCCGCCGTGTCGATAAAGGTGTATTTTCCGAATTCATTGGTCACGGGGGTGTCCACCGCGTCACGGGTGGTGCCCGCAATATTGGAAACGATCAAGCGGTTCTCGCCCA
>JAZRCQ010000167.1:0-2499 GCA_045659845.1 Eubacteriales bacterium | reverse complement strand
CTTTTAAACGAACAGCAAATCAAAGAGATCACAAAGGGCGTTACCCGTATCACCTTAGAAGACGGACGTTATAAGCTCCACCGTTTTACCAAGCTTGAAGAGGATGTCTACGCTGTGCACCCCAGAGCAAAAGAATTTTATTCCAATGTCTTCAAGCCCGCCGGAGCTCGATTTGCATTGAAAACCAACTCTCGATACATCGACTTTGACATCAGTTGCGGAAGCCCGTGTACTGTTGTGGCAAAATTCGATGTATATGAGGATGGCGCTTTGATCTCGAACATTGCCATTCCCTATTCCAATATCAGAAATGCTCACGTACACATCCCTCTCTCTAATCGGGAAAAACTTGTGGAGATCTATTTCCCCTACAATGCCCGTGCCGAGATTTCCAACGTAGAAATAGCTGATGATGCAACCTTTGAGCCAATCTCACGACGTTACCAAATGATCGCCTACGGAGATTCCATCACGCAGGGCTACGATGCCGAGCGTCCCTCCGCCTCCTACGTGTCGAGATTGGCGCGGATGCTGGATGCGGACGAGATCAACAAGGGCGTAGGCGGAACGAAATTTGAGCCTGCTCTGCTGAGCGATCCCGACGGGGAGGCTCCCGATCTGATCACCGTGGCCTACGGAACAAACGATTGGAGCAAGCGCACGGCAGAGGAGTTCTGCGAGTTTTGCCGTCCGTTTCTGGCACGGCTCTCCGAGCTGTATCCCAAAACGCCGATCTATGCCGTCAGCCCCATCTGGAGGATCGACGGCGGAAAGGTGAATCAGTTTGGAGACACCGTTTTCGGCGTGGAGGCGAAGATCCGCGCCTGCTGCGAGGGATTGGAAAACGTGATCCCCGTTTCGGGAACGGCATTCGTTCCCCATTTAAAGGAATATTACCGCGATATGCGAGTGCATCCCAACGATAGCGGCTTTTCCTGCTATGCCGAGGGCTTGCACGGTGCCATCATGAGGGCATCGGAAAGGAGAAAATAAACAATGAGCGTGAAAATTATCTTTACAGACTTAGACGGTACGCTTCTGTCCAGCGGACAAACTGCCATTTCCCACCGCAATATCCGTTCGCTGGAGCGTGCGGCACAGGCGGGGGTTCATGTGGTGCCCTGCACGGGGCGTTGCTGCGACATGCTGCCTCCCCAGCTGCTCATGGCGGATTTCGTGCGCTACGTGGTTTCCTGCCACGGCGCTCGCGTTTACGACCGCGTGATGGGCAGAACCATTTATTCCAACACCTTCACGGCGGAGGAATCCTATGAGATCCTGAAGATCTTTGAAAATCGCGGGATCTACGGCGAATACTATGCCGACACCCACGTTTACGTGGAGCAGCATCTGGCCGACCATCTGAAGGACTATCCCACGCCTCAGCACCATTGCTGGTTTATGTATGACAAGCGCTACGTGGCAGTGGAGAATATTGCGGAGCATTTTCGCGTGAATGGCCTTTGTTTGGAGAAGGTGAACGTTTACGGTATGCCGCAGGAGATCTGCCAGGAGATCTACGATCGCTTGGTGGCATTGGATTGCATCGGCTTCACCTATCCCGGCGCGAAGCCCGATCTGGAGCTTCTGCCCAAGAAGCTGAGCAAGGGCGAGGCAGTGAAGGCGCTTCTGGCCGAATTGAAGATCCGATCGGAGGAGGTGTTTGCGATCGGGGATAGCCATGCCGATTGCGAGCTGCTGGAGCTGGCAGGTGTTTCCGTGGCGATGGGCAATGCCATGGAGGTGCTGAAAAAGAAGGCGAAATACATCACCGCGCCCAACTATGAGGACGGTCTCGGCAAGGCCGTAGAAACCTACGTTTTGGGCGAGGGCGAGGCAAAGGAGCTTCCCCTGCTTTCCACCTTCCGTCCCAAGCATCGCCGTCTCGTTTGCATCGATTCGGACGGTTGTGCCGTGGACACCATGGAGATCAAGCAGAAGGAATGCTTCTGCACGGCCATGATCGAGGTGTTTGGTCTGCAGGCCATTGCAAAATATGCCCGCGACGCGTGGAACTTTGTGAATCTCTATTCCAAAACCCGCGGCTTCTATCGCATGAAAACGCTGATCCTCACCATGGAGCTTCTTTCCCATCGGAAGGAGGTTGTGGAAAAGCGGGTGGCCCTGCCGAATCTGAGCGAGCTGAAAAAATGGTGCGAGACCGCACCCGTGCTGAACGATGCCACGCTGCGGATGTATGCCGATCAGGTGAACAGTCGGATCCTCTACACCGTGCTGGAATGGTCGGCAGAGTGCAACCGCCGCATCAAGCGCGTGGTTCGCGGCGTTCCCCCCTTCCTCTACGTTCGCGAGAGTCTGGAAAAGCTTCAGGAGCATGCCGACGTGGTGGTGGTTTCGGCCACCAATAGTGCGGCGCTGGAGCAGGAGTGGACGGAGCATCGCATCAAGGAATACACCACCTTCGTTTGCGGTCAGGAATACGGCGGCAAGAAGGAGATCATCGAGGCCGTCGGCTCGCATTATGAAAAGGGAAGCGTG
>JAZRCQ010000166.1:0-4337 GCA_045659845.1 Eubacteriales bacterium | reverse complement strand
ATTTGCCGAAGGCAAACATCATTCAAAAAAAGAACCTTTGTCTTGGTAGACAAAGGTTCTTTTTTTGTTGGTACGGGCAACAGGACTTGAACCTGCACATCGAAGATATAAGATCCTAAATCTTACGCGTCTGCCAATTTCGCCATGCCCGCGCTATGGTGTGGGCGTGGCGAAATTTCTTCGCTCATGCCCGTTTGCCGCAGGCGGATCGATGGGCGCCCCGTCCTGCAAACATGGATATTTTATCATGTTTTCATGAAAAAGTCAAGTTCTTTCTCAAATTCCCTTCGTTTTTTCTCCCTTTGGCGAAGCTCTCATTCCGGTTGCCCCAAAAATTCTCTTTTTTTGAAAAAACAGAGGAAAAGATATTTACATTTTTTTTGTTCCGTGTTATAATTATACTGAATATCAATTTCAAGGGTGGGCCAACTGCACCGCTTGAAAAATCCACAAATGATCGGAGAACCATATCATGAAAATCAACGTTTGCAATCACATTGGAGATCTGGTGGACTATGCCATCCTTCGCGGCCTCTCCAATCCTCTCGACCGCACCTTCCTCATCAACCGTTTGATGGGTGCTCTGCAGGTTGCGGCCTTTGAGCCGGACGCCGAGCCCAACGGCAACCGTCCCCTAGAGGAGATCCTCGGCGCACTCTGCGACTACGCCATCGAAAACGG
This sequence comes from Eubacteriales bacterium, assembly GCA_045659845.1. Classification (GTDB taxonomy): domain Bacteria; phylum Bacillota; class Clostridia; order Oscillospirales; family CAG-272; genus UMGS1865. Next base: position 3,656 of record JAZRCQ010000166.1, on the reverse strand, counting down.
TGTGATCCCCGACAACGGCATCACCGGCAGAGATCTTTTCGACACAGAGCTGATGGGCATCCTCACCCCTCTTCCCTCCGCCGTGATCGCAGAGTTCAACCGCCTCTATGCCAAATCGCCCAAGGAGGCCACCGATTACTATTATGCACTCAGCTGCAACTCCGATTACATCCGCACCTACCGCGTGAAAAAGGATCTGAAGTGGACCTACGAGGGCAAATACGGCACGCTGGATATCACCGTGAACCTCTCCAAGCCCGAAAAGGATCCCAAGGCCATCGCCGCCGCCAAGCTTCAGAAGCAGGCCGGCTATCCCAAATGCGCTCTTTGCCGCGAAAATGAAGGCTTCTCCGGCTCTCTGAATCAGGCAGCCCGCCAATCCCACCGGATCATTCCCATCAAGGTGGCCGATCGCGATTGGTTCCTGCAATACTCTCCCTACGTTTACTACAACGAGCATTGCATTGCCTTCTCTGCCGAGCATGAGCCCATGCGGATCGATCGTTCCTCCTTTGTGAAGATGCTGGATTTCGTGACGCTCTTTCCGCACTATTTCCTCGGATCCAATGCCGATCTCCCCATCGTTGGCGGTTCGATCCTCACCCACGACCATATGCAGGGCGGCCGCTACACCTTTGCCATGGAGCGCGCCGAGATCGAGCGTCCGCTGGTGTTCCCCGGCTTTGAGAGCATTCGCGCAGGCATCGTGAAGTGGCCTCTTTCGGTGATCCGACTCACGGGAGCCGACAAGGATCAGCTGGTGGAGCTGGCCGATCGAATCCTCACGGCATGGAGAGGCTATTCCGATCCCGCCGCCTCCATCCTCGCCGAAACCGACGGTGAGCCGCACAACACCATCACCCCCATTGCCCGTCGGCGCGGCGAGGACTATGAGCTGGATCTCGTTCTGCGCAATAATCTCACCACCGAGGAGTGCCCGCTCGGTCTCTTCCATCCCCACGCCGATAAGCACAACATCAAGAAGGAAAACATCGGCCTGATCGAGGTGATGGGACTCGCCGTTCTTCCCGCACGCCTCAAGAGCGAGATGGAGAAGCTGGCAAATTGCCTGACAAGCGGCATCGATCCTGCAGCGGATGAAGCCACCGCCAAGCACAAGGCCTGGGTGGAATCCTTTGCCGACCGCTACACCTTTACCTCCGAAAATGCAGCCGATATCCTGAACCTTGAGATCGGCCGAACCTTTGAGGCCGTTCTGGAGGATGCTGGCGTTTATAAATGCACCGAGGAGGGCCGCGCCGCCTTCCTGCGATTCACCGCATCGGTTTGACACCGATAGCATCGTTTCCCACGCTTGAAGTTAACAAAGAAAGGACCCTCTGAAGCATGAAAAAAAATCTGAAAAGCTGCCTGGAGCAGATCTATTACAGTGAGCCCACCGTGGTGCTGGACATGAACGACTATGAAAGAGTGCAGGCCAGCGATTTCACCCCTGACCTCAAGCACAAAAAGACCGCGCACATGAGCGCCGCATGGAGCTTCGGCGAGCGTACCCGCGCCCGCATGGAGCTGGGCGATCCCGATCTTTCCGGCTATCGCTATCTCACCTTCTCTGCATACGCCATGGACGGCGAGGGAGGCTCCTTCCACCTGCGCTTTGAAAGCGACGCCGAGGCAGGCGGAGAAAGCGGCTATGGGATCACGCTTCCCATCATCCGCAACGGCTGGAACGACTATCGCCTGGAGCTTCCCTTCCTGCAGGCTCGCCGCGAGCCCCGCGGGTGGGATCACGTTCGCGCGATCGTTCTCGACTGTGTGATCGGCGGTCAGCCCAACAAGGCCTCCACCGTGCTTTGCCTCGATAGCTTCTACGGTTGGGAGGAAAATGCCCCCAAGCGCTACGTTCGCTCTCCCGAATTGAAGGGCGCCGTTCTGTTCTCCAAATCCGCGCCCTACGCCATCGTCGATCGCCGCCGCATTCCCAATTCCCCCGACGCCGCTGCCGACGCCCGTCCCTACGAAGCAGGCGGTGTTCTCTGGCTTCCCATGGCTCCCGTGGCCGCCGTTTTGGCACACCGTGCCGTGGTGGACACCAAGGCAAACACCCTCTCCTTCTCCTATCGCAGAAAAAAATACGTGTTCTTCGGCCATTCCAACCGCTTCACCGTGAACGGCGCGGAGGAGGAGCTTTCCTTCCGTCCTGCCGTGCGTGCCGGAACGCTTTTCTTCCCTGCCGACTATCTGCGGGAATTCTTCCGCCACCGCCAGCTCTTCACCGATCCTGCCGGGCCTATCATCCTCTCCAATCGGAGAAACGTTTTCGAGAGTGAGCGCGACGCCGTGATCCTGCGGGAGCTGAATTCCGAGATCACCTTCCAAAATCCCACGGGTGAGGAGATTTTGGAGGACCTGCATCGCAGGATCCCCAATCCCGATAAGGGACGCCTGCTGCTCCTGCCGGAGGAATGGATGGCTCTGCGCCGCGCGGCCAAAACCGACGAGGCCCTGAAGGAACTCCTGCAAAAGGCTCGCGAGAGCTACGGCAAGAGCAGCACCGAATACAAGGACGCTCCCGTGTTCGCAAGCCCCAAGACAACGCTCACCGAGGAGACCGTGGCAAAGGTTGGCGAGCGCCTGCGCTTCTTCTCTGTTCTCTACCGCATGACGGGAGAAAAGCCCTACGCCGAGCGCGCCGCTCTGGAATGTGAGGCGCTGGCATCGCTTCCCGATTGGAAGGCCGCCGAATCCATCGCAACGGCCGCCGAGCTGGGCTTTGCCATGGCTCTGGCCTACGACTGGTGCCACACCGCTTGGAGCGAGGGCAGAAAGGCTCTCTTGGAGCGCACCATGCTCCGCTATGCGCTTCGTCCCGCCGTGGAGCATTACAACGGTCGGGGCAGAATGTGGAACACCGCATCCTCCCAGTCGATCCGCCTTTGCTGCGCCTTCACGGCCATGGCGCTGGCACTGGCAAACGTTTATCCCGAAACCGCTCTGCGGATCCTGCGCCACAGTCTGCGCGCCGTGATCCCCGCGCTGGAGGCCTATTCTCCCGACGGCGGCTACGCCGAGGGCACGAAGGGATGGGAGATCGCCACCAATTCGCTGGCCGTCCTCATCGCCACTCTGCAGAGCGCCTGCGGAACGGACTACGGCCTTGCATCCGCGCAGGGCTTCTCCGCCACCGCCAGATTCCCGCTCTACACCGAAACCGAAAACGGCGCATGGAATTTCCATGGCTGTGCCGCCGCTCCCATCAACACCGCCGCCTTCGGCTGGTTCACAAAGCACCTTGGCGATCCCGCCTATGCATGGATCCGCCAGCGCGAGGTGCTGGCCGGCAAAAAGCCGCTCTCCGCAGAGGATCTTGCCTTCTACACGCCCGTTGACCGCGCAGAGGCTCCCGCTCTTCCGCTGGATGCCGTTTATCGCAGAGCCGGCGTGGCCGTTCTCCGCTCCGGCTGGAGCCGCGGCGATGCTTATCTGGCGCTCCACGGCGGCAGCAACCATGAGCTGAGCGGCGAATTGGACGCAGGCAGCTTCCTTCTGGAAATGGGCGGCGAGCGCTTCTTCTGCGAGATCGGCGGCAACGAGGCGCTTCCTCTGCTGCTTCGCCAACGCGCCGAGGGGCAGAACACGCTGGTGGTCAATCCTGCCGAGGCGCCCCTGCCCGATCAGAATCCCGATGCCATCGT
>JAZRCQ010000165.1:0-7909 GCA_045659845.1 Eubacteriales bacterium | reverse complement strand
TTTTTTACCGCAAGGAGAAACTAAGCGATATGACGTGCTTCGTCATGAGCGAGGGGAATGTATCGATGTATGCTTTAGTGCAGATCGCCCGCTGTCCCACCAAGCCTTTGTAATCGACGTTGCGCATAACGAAAAACTGTGTGCGCTTTTTAAAAAATTATTTTCAACTTGGGTAAGCAAAAAGGATGGATATTATTTTGAATCGATTTCCTTGCTTTACCGCATTTTTGCAGAAATGCAGAAGGATACGTCCATACCTAAAAGGCACAAGTCAAAAATTGCACCGGCAATGGAGATGATACATAGCGAATTTCTGACAAGGGACTTTTCTTTGAATGAGCTTGCCGCCGTGTGTGGGATGGGAGAATCTTATTTTCAAAAGCTGTTCAAGGAAATACACGGCATATCCCCTAAAAAATATATCATTCAGCTTAAGATCAATCACGCTTGCGATCTTTTGCGCCTTGAGCGCTATACCGTGACACAGATCGCCGAGCTTTGCAATTTTTCCGATATTTATTTCTTTAGCCGACAGTTCAAGGAATATATGGGAATTACGCCGACGCAATTTATCGAAAAATACAGATCATCAAAATGAGAATAAATCTACGATATTATCCGAGGTATGGGAGTGTGTTATATAAGGGACAACACTTTTTTGATTTAAATTGAATAACTCTCGGACAAAACACTGTTGTCCCTATTATAACTCACTCGTGGAGTGTGTTCAAATAGGGACAACATTTTTATTCGATTTTGTGTTACGATGCCTTCGCCATGGGAATATTTACGGCATTTAACATATTTTCGATGAATATCCCATACCCCGTTGTCGGATCATTTATCAATACATGCGTCACCGCGCCCACGAGCTTGCCGTTTTGAATGATGGGCGAGCCCGACATGCCCTGCACGATGCCGCCGGAGCGGGCGATGAGGGCAGGATCGGTGACGTGAACGGTGAAGCATTTCGAGCCCTTGGCATCCCGATGGATGCTCCCCAGCTCCACGCGGTAGCGCTCGATCCGATTGCCCGAGAGCGTGGAGAGAATATAAGCCTCGCCCTCCCTCATGTCATCCCGCAGTCCGATGGGGATAGGATCGGCGGCGGCACGGGGCAGCTCGGAAAAAACGCCCCAAACGCCGCAGGCGGTGTTGCCCAGCAGGGTTCCCGTTTTTCCGGGATTGAAATAGCCCTTCAGCTCTCCCGGCGCGCCTGCAGTGCCCTTCACCACCGAGCTGACGGTCACGCCGGACACCGTGCCGTGGTGCATGGAAACGAGCTCACCCGTGTCGGCGTCGCAGATGCCGTGGCCGAGTCCTGCGAAGAAGCCGGTTTCGGGCAGAAAGAAGGTGACCGTGCCGATCCCCGCGCCGCTATCCCGCACCCAGATGCCGGTTTTGTAGCCTCCGTTTGAGAGAACGGGGCGCAGGCGAAGCTCGATCTCGGTTTTCTGCCTGCGGCAGAGCAGGGAAAGCTCCTCGCCCTTGCAGGCCTCGATCCTTGCCGTGAGCTGTGCCGCGCCAACCAGAGGCTTTCCGTCCACCTTCAGGATCACGTCCTTGAGCTGCAGCCCTGCCTCCGCGGCGGGATTCACGCGGCCGGTTGCCGTTTCCACATCGCAAAAGCCAACCACGGTCACGCCCTCCGTTTGAAACCGCGCTCCGAAGGCCATGCCGCCCGGCGTGACCGTGAGCCCATCCACCGCCTGCGGCAGGACAAGCTCTCCCACCGTTGCCGCATCGGGAAGGGCCGTCCTCCCGCGAACTCCGCTCCACACCGCCGCCTCTGCGGCCGGCCTATCCAATCCTTGATCTATCATTCCGCTCTGCGCTCCCGCCGCCAGACTCGCCGCCATCGCCAGCAGGATCAAACGGCGCAGAAGCGGTCTTCCCTTGAGTTTTCGCTTCATTTCGTTTCTTTCCTTTTCTTGGTTTCGTATCAAATCGTCCTCGGATCTGTCATTCCCTATTTTGCGCCGTATCCGTGGATTTATCAGTAACAAAATTCCGTCGCGGAACCATTTTTTTCGAGGAAGCGTGGAAATAGTTTGGGGCAAAGTTGGAAAAAACATACCGTCGGACGCTATTCCAAAATCTGCCGACGGAAAGAAAAAACAGACGATTGTTGACAAAATGCGAAAAATCTGCTATAATAAGGAAAATAGCTTTTTGTTTCGGCGCGACGGCGTCGGTATGTAAAAAAGGAGAAGCACCATGGCAAGAAAAAAAACAGAGCGAATTTATCAACCGATCACGAGCATGAGCCATTTTGCGGAAAAGCTGGCAGGCTTTGGCGATAGCACCGCCTTCCGCTACTATGATCATGAGCGCAAGCTTACCTCTATCACCTACGAGGCTCTTTCGAGGCGCATCAAGCAGCAGGCGGCAGGCTATGCGGCCGCAGGTCTGGCAGGGAAGCGCATTGCCATTATTGGCGAGACTTCTGTGGAGTGGGTTTGCTCCTATGCGGCGGCCATTGCGGCAGGCGGAGTGGCCATTCCCATGGACAAGGAGCTGGCCGCGGAGGAGATCTTGGGCTTCCTTTCCTTTGCCGAGGCAGATGCCATTGTTTATTCCAAGCTGTTCAACGAGAAGCTGGCTTCCTTGGCAGAGGCTCACGAAACCGTTTCCCGCGTGATCCCGATCCTTCCCGCAGAGGGAACCTACGAGCAGAATCCCCGCGTGCTTTCCTACGCCTCCCTGATGGAGCTGGGCGCAAAGGCGCTGGAGGAGGGCTATGAATATCCTGCCGTCACCGATCTGAAGCGGATGGCCGAGATGCTCTTCACCTCGGGCACCACCGGCAGCAGCAAGTGCGTGATGCTCAGCGAGGAGAATATCGTTTCCGCCGTGAACGCTGCCTGCGAAACGGTGGATTTCTCCAAGGACGACACCATCGTTTCCGTGCTTCCCATTCACCACACCTACGAGCTTTGCATTCTGATCTCCGGCCTTAACTACGGTATGACCATCGGCATCAACGATTCGCTCAAGCGCGTGCTGAAAAATATCGAGACCTTCAAGCCCACGGGCATGGTGCTGGTGCCGCTCTTTGTGGCCACCATGCACAAAAAGGTTTGGGATGAGGCCAAGAAGAAGGGCAAGGCAGGCCTTCTGAAGGCGCTCGGCGGGGTTTCCCGCGGTCTCAGAAAAATCGGCATCGATCTGCGCCGCGTGTTCTTCAGGCAGGTGCTGAGCGCCTTCGGCGGCCGACTCAACAAGATCGTTTGCGGCGGCGCCGCGCTGGATCCCGAGCTTTGCGAGTCCTTCTCGGAATTCGGCATCGACATCTTCGAGGGCTACGGCATCACCGAATGCTCGCCACTGATCGCTGTGAGCCCCTATTATGCGCCCAAGAAGGGCTCTGTTGGCCCTGCCGTGCCCTGCTGCACCGTTCGCATCGACGAGGATCACCGCAACGATCTGGGCTACGCCGAGGGCGAGATCCAGGTGCAGGGCACCAACGTGATGCTGGGCTACTATAAGAACCCCGAGGGCACCCGCGAGGTGTTCACCGACGACGGCTGGTTCTGCACGGGCGACATCGGCTACATGGACGAGGATGGCTATCTCTTCATCACCGGCCGCAAGAAATACGTGGTGGTGCTGGAGAACGGCAAGAACGTGTTCCCCGAGGAGATCGAGGAATACGTCACCAAATATTGCTCGGTTGCCGAAACGGTGGTGCTGGGCAGAAAGAGCCCGAACAGCACCGACGTGGTGCTGACGGCGGTGGTTTATCCGCAGATGGATCTCTTCAAGGGCAAGGAAACGGCCGAGATCGAGGCCGCCATCAACGAGGAGATCAAGAAGATGAACCGCAAGCTGGTTTCCTATAAGCAGGTGCGTCAGGTGGAATTCCGCTACGAGGAATTTGAAAAGACCACCTCCAGAAAGATCAAGAGACATCTGGTGAAATAAGAACGGCATAAAATAAAGCATCCTCCCCTCGGCCAATGGCCGAGGGGAGGATGCTTTTTGGATTGCGGATCAGGGGCGCGCGAGCTGTTGGGCAACAAAGGCTTTTTTCAAGCCGACGAGGCTCGTTGGCTTGGTTGCCTGCAGGGGAGCGCCTGCGCAAGGGCTTTATTTTCCTGCCACGCTCATGGAGCGGATCAGAACGTCGGGGGAGCCGAAGGTGGTGAAGCCGCCGAGAGCCGACCAGCGAACGGTGTTGCCGATGGTGTCGATCTCCTTGAGCAGGGTGAAGAAGTTGCCTGCCACGGTGAAGCTCTTGATGGGCTCGGCGCGCTTGCCGTTTCGGATGCGGAAGCCGGCGCTCTCAATGGAGAAGTCTCCCGTGACGGCGTTTGCGCCTGCATGGAAGCCCTTACATTCGGTCACCAGAATGCCATCGCCCGCCAGCGCGAGAAGCTCCTCCTCGGTGGCGGTGCCGGGGTTGAGGAAAAAGCTGTAGGGCGCGATGGACACCGAGGAGGAATAGCCCCGCTTCTGCCCGTTTCCGGTGGAGGCGACGCCGTCCTTGTGGGCGGTGGAAAGATCGTAGAGCAGGGTTTTCAGCACGCCGTTCTCGATCACGTTTTTGCGATAGGTGGCCACGCCCTCGCCGTCGAAGGAGGCTTGCAGGGGGTAGCCCTCGCGCAGGGGATCGTCGGTGATGGTGACGTGCGCGGCGGCGATCTGCTCACCCGTTTTTCCTGCCAGCAGGGAGAGCCCCGTTTGCGCGTTCTTGGCGGAGAACACGGGAGAGAAGGTGGAGAGGAATTGACGGAACTCCTCGCCCGCAAACACCACGTTGTATTTGCCGGACGGAACCGTGGCGGCACCCAGCTTTTCCTTGGCGTGACGAACGGCATCGGCGGGGAGATTCCCCAAAGACTCGGCACTGTCGCCCAATCCCGATTCAAATGCCTCCTGCGCCTCGTCGCCCGAGCGGATCACGGCGTTCACGTAGCCTGCGGAGGCGCCCACGCGGTTGGAAAGATCCAGCCCCTTGGAGTTGCAGAGCTTCACCTCGCTCACGGTGGACATCACGTAGGTCTGGGTGCCGTCGCCAACGGTGGGGTCGGCGGCGTAGGTCTGTCTTTGCAGCTCCAGCGCGGTGGCGCAGAGCGTTTTGGCATCGGCCAGTGCGGGGGAGGGAAGCTTCACCTCCTCATAGCGCTCCGAGCCCTCAAAGAGGATGGCGGCAGAGTCGCTGTCGATGCAGGCGGCGTTGGCGGCGGCACGGGCCACCAGCTCCTCCATGGCCTCCTCGGTCATCATTTCGCCCGAGGCGTAGCCCATTTTTCCGTTGACGATGCATCGGAAGCAAACGCCGCTCACGTTGCCCGAGGAGAAGGAGGAGATCTCGTCCTTCAGCGTTTCCACGCTCAGGCTTTCCTCCGATTCATAATAGATCTCGTAGTCCTTGATGCCTGCGCGCTCGGCGGCGGCGATCAGGGCCTTTTTCATTGCTTCGAATTTCATGTTATCTGCCTCCTACGGTGATGGTGGAAACGCGGATCAGGGGCTGGCCCACGTCGGTGGGCACGCTTCCGCTGGAGGAGCCGCACATTCCCTGCGCCCGATCCAGATTCTGCCCCACCATGTCGATGTTTTTCAGGATCTCGGAGCCCGTTCCGATGAGGGAGGCTCCGCGCACGGGCTCGCAGATCTTGCCGTTGCGAACCAGATAGCCCTCGGTCACGGCGAAGTTGAAGGCCCCCGTGAGGGGGTTCACCGAGCCGCCGCCCATTTTGCGGCAGTAGAGACCGTTTTCCATGGAGGCGATGATATCCTCGTTGCGGTCGGGGCCGTTGGCGAGGAAGGTGTTGGTCATGCGGGAGGTGGGCTCATAGAGATAGCTCTGGCGGCGTGCGCTTCCCGTCATGGGCATGCCCATGCGGCGGGAGCCGAGACGGTCGATGAGATAGCTCTTCAGCACACCGTTTTCGATGAGGACGTTTTTCTGCGTGGGCGTTCCCTCGTCGTCCACGTTCACCGAGCCCCATGCCGAGGGGATGGTGCCGTCGTCGATGGCGGTCACCTTGGAATTGGCCACCGTTTCGCCCAGTCTGCCGGCCATCTGAGAGGCGCCGATGGCCACGGAGGTTGCCTCCAGCGAGTGTCCGCAGGCCTCATGGAAGATCACGCCGCCGAATCCGTTTTCGATGGCAACGGTCATCACGCCTGCGGGGCAATAGGAGGCCGAGAGATTCACGGTTGCCTGACGGGCGGCCTCGCGGCCGATCTCGCGGGGGGATCTTTGCTCAAAGAATTCCAGCCCCATGCCGGCTCCCGGGGAATCGGAGCCCGATTGGTTCTCTCCGTTTTTGCTGGCCACGGCCTGCACGGCCATGCGCGTGCGGATATGGCGGTCGGTGGTGAAAAGTCCCTCGGTGTTGGCCACGAGGATGGTGTGATCCACGGTGGCCAGCGTGCCCATCACCTGCGAGATGCAGGGATCATATTCCTTGGCGGCGAAGCAGCCCTCGCGGAGTAGCTCGGCGCGAGTGAGCGCATCCACGCTTGAGGGAACGATTCGAGCGGGATGAAGGTTGGGCTGGAGCGACTCCCGAAGCACCACGGAGGCCTCCTTTTTGCTCTCTCCCATGGCGGCGGCCACCGAGGCGGCGCAGCGGAGCAGACCTTCGCGGGTGAGGTCGGTGGTGGAGGCATAAACGGTTCGGGTGCCGAGGAAGGCGCGGATGCCAACGCCCGAGAGCAGCTCATCGGAGGCGCGGTCGATCCTGCCGTCCACCATCATCAGGGAATTGTTTCGGGTGTGCTCGGCGTAAAGCTCGGCAAAGTCGGCGCCGGTGGAAAGGGCGCAGGACAATGCCTCTTCAACAAATGCTTTTGAGATCATGTTAACTCCTTTACGTTATAAAACGGTGACAAAATGAAAGGGGGAGACGAACTCCCCCTGTTGTCCGCTCATAGGGGGACGAACGATTTATTGCAGAAGATCTCCAACGGCGATCTTGCGGCCGTTGATCCAATCGGCGGCGGCCATGGCCTTTTTTCCCTCGGGCTGAACCGCCAGAAGGGCCAGAATGCCCTCTCCGCAGGCAACGGTCACGCGTCCGCCTGCCGTGGAAAGCACTTCTCCCGCACGCCCGTGAACACCGTCGGCCTGCACCACCGCGGTGCGGTGAAGCTTCAGGAGCTTACCGTCGGGCGTGTGTGTGAAGGCGAGGGGCACGGGGGAAAGCCCGCGCACGTGATCGTGAAGCGCCTTGGCCGAGCGGCTGAAATCGCAGGCGCACTCGTCCTTTTCGATCTTGGCGGCGTAGGTGGCATCGGCATCGTTTTGCTTTTGAGGCGTTACGGTGCCGCTTCGGAGCGCCTTCACGGTGAGGGGGAGGAGCTTGGCGCTGCATTCGCCCATTTTATCGTGGATGGTCTCGAAATTATCGTCGGGCCCGATCTCCACCTCGGCCTTCATCAGCATATCGCCCGTGTCCAGGCCGACGTCCATGAGCATGGTGGTGATCCCCGTGACGGCGTTGCCCTCCATGATAGCCCTTTGCATGGGGGCGGCGCCGCGATATTGCGGCAGGAGAGAGCCGTGAACGTTCACGCAGCCGTAGGGGGGATAGCGCAGAACGCGCTCGGGCAGGATCTTGCCATAGGCTGTGACCACGATCATTTCGGGATCCAGCTGCTGCAAAAGCTCGAAAAAGGCGTCGTCGCGCAGGGTGTTGGGCTGATAGACGGGGATGCCGAGCTGCTCGGCATACACCTTCACGGGAGGCGGCGTGAGGGCATAGCCTCTTCCGCGGGGCTTATCGGGCTGGGTGACCACGCCGATGATCTCCTCTCCCGACTCCACCAGCGCGCGGAGGGAGAACAAAGCGAAATCGGGCGTGCCCATAAACAGGATCCGCATGGCGTCAGTCCTCGTAGCGGATCACGCAATCGGTGAAGAGCTTACCGTCCAGATGATCCAGCTCATGGCAGA
>JAZRCQ010000164.1:0-15568 GCA_045659845.1 Eubacteriales bacterium | reverse complement strand
CTGTTGGGGTTAATTATTTGTTTTCTGCGGAGCAAATTTGTTTATCCGTAGGGGCGACCATTGGTCGCCCGCGGGCGTTCGATGAACGCCCCTACAAAAAATATCAAGCTTCCTTATGAGAACCGGCCTTTGCCGTTCTTTTTTCTTTTAGGACATTGCTGTCGGCCGTGTCTGATCTGCTTTTTGGGGGCCATATCTCCCCAAAAACGCTTTCCGTCCGAAAAAATCGCAAGGAAACGGTTAAAAAATTGTAAAATGTGAGTATAGGTGTTTACAAATCGAAAAAAATGTGGTATACTATTATAATGTTAGAATAGGGTGACTATGCCCGAGAGGAGGGATCTGCATGGAAGAGAATACCACGCCGCTTGCGGCAATCGGTCGGGCGAGCCGCGGCTCGCTGGCACTTTCGGCCGTTCTGTTTTTTCTGGCCTCGATGGCGATTCCCGTTGGGATCTCCCATCCCGGGATCGGCGGCCTTCTCTGGGTGCTTCTGATCGCCCTCGGATCCTATCTCACCCATCGGCAGAGAAACAACGTGCTGATCCTGCTTGGCGTGACGCTGGCGGCGGCGATCCTTTCTCAGGGACTTCTGCCGGCAGAGCGCTTCTTTTCCGTGGCGCTGGGGGCGATCGCGGCGGCCGCAACGGTTGGCGTGGCGGCAGGCGGCTATTTCCAAACGGCGGCAGGGCTTCCCCTTCTGCTTCCCGTGGAGGCGATCGTTGCCGTTGGCCTTGCCTATGCGATCACGGGAGATTGGCTCACGGCCGCCACGGGCGCGGCTCTGCTTCCCGCCGTGCTGCTGATGAGCCTCGCTACGAAACGCAAACAGGGCTGTACCACCGCCGTTTGCTATGCGGCGGGCGGTCTGCTTCTCGCCCTTTGTGCGCTGGGGCTTGCATGGTTTTGGATCAATCGGGGCGAGTTGAGCGTGGAATCCCTCCGCCTGCTGATCAACGGACTCAAGGATAAATTCACGCAGATCCAGTTGGATTCCCGCGACGCCCTGCTGGCCACCTACGAGGAATTGAAGGCCGGCGGCGGAGACCTTTCCGCAGATGCCTTGGCGCAAATGGATGAATTGATGAACGAGCTGGCGGCGGCCATGAGCCCCTCGATGATCCGCGCCTCGCTGGATCAGGTGTTCTCCCTGATGCCCGCGATCCTCGCGGCGTCCTGCGCGATTTTGGCATACGTTGCCCAACGCCTGCTCAACGGCTGCCTCCTCACGGGCGGCATGAGCGAGGCCGTGACGCTGGAATCGGAGTCGCTCACCATGAGCGTTCCGTCGGCGGTGATCTATCTTTTGAGTGTGGCGGTGTTTGCCTTTGCAAAGGCGGGCACGTTGGCGGCGATGGTGGCCTCCAATCTTGCCTTGATGCTTCTGCCGGGCTTCTGCCTGCTGGAATTCAGGAGCATTCGAGCAAGAACGGCGGCTTCTCCGGCGCTGAGGAGGAGCATGGTGGGATTGCTGCTTCTGGCCATGTGCTGCTCCTCCGTTGGGATCTTCTATCTTCTTGCGGCCTTCGGGGCGGCGGGAAGGGTGCTTCGTCCCCTGCGGAAACTGATCGAGAAAAAGCTTTCGGATGACGGCGACGAGCCGTGAGCAAAGCTATGGTTTGATCCTTCTGAAGAAAAGGAGAAGAATGAAATGCTGAAAAAGAAAAAAGCGGCCTTCCGAACCGACCTTCGCGCGCCCCTTGTGCTTTGCACGCTGATCGGGGTGGCACTGTTGGCGATCCTGGCGGTGCTCTCCATGCTCAGCGGCAGAGGAGTGATCCCGAGGGAGCGGTTGGTTTATTATGCTCTTGCTCTGCTGGCGGCGGAGCTTTTGGGCGGCGGCGGGATCATGGCGGCCTATCTGGTGCGCTACCGTCGGATTTGCCTGGCCAATGAGGCGGCCGAGCTGATGTCCACCGAGATCAGCGATATGTTCCGCTACGTGGTGGACGTACCCTATGCCATCATCAGCCAGAACGGCACCGTGAAGATCGTGAGCGGCGCACTGCAGGATATTCTGCAATATCGCTCGCCCATCTGCAACGTGCCGCTGAGCGAATTCTGCAAGGTGCCCATGAAGGAGATCATCGGCTACGCGCAAACGGGCACACAGATCCGCGACGTGACCTACAATGAGGACGGCGTTCCCATCGACAACACCAAGCCGATGGAAACGGAGATCGTGGGCCGAACCTACCATCTGCGGTGCTACACCATGCGCTCCCGCGGCAAGGACTACTATTTCGTAGTGTTTGAGGACGTCACCGAGCTGACGGCTCTGAAGAAGAAGCATTATGAAGAGGAGCCGGTGGTGGCTTATATCGTGATCGATAGCCTTCAGGAGCTGGCGCAATACGTGAGAGTGAGCTATCGAACCGCCGTGAACGAGATCGAAACGATGCTCAAGGATTGGGTAGCGAGTCTTGGCGGTATGCTCCGCGAATATGAGCGGGAGAAATATTTGCTGGTGATCAATCGTGCGGCGCTGGACGTTTGCATCGGCAACAAGTTTTCCATTTTGGAAACGGTGCGGAACGTGAAGCTGGGAGATAACAGCTATCCCGTCACCATTTCCATGGGCGTGGGAGCGATCGACGGAAGCTTTGAGGATAAGGAAAGAGCCGCCAGCGATGCGCTGGACATTGCTCTGCAGAAGGGCGGCGATCAGGTGGCCGTGAACGATGGCAAGTCCATCACGCCCTACGGAGGCCGCGTGAACACCATGTACGGCTCCACCACCATCACCTCCCGCGTGAATTCCCAGCATCTCTGCAGCTTGATGAGAGAGGCAGGGAACATCCTCATTATGGGGCATCGCGCTCCCGACTATGATGCCATCGGCTCCTGCGTGGGCTTGGCAAGACTGGCCATCTGCGCCAGAGACGGCGACAGCTCGCATATCCGCATCGTGGTGAACCGCGAGCATGCCAATTTCCGCAACTGCTATGATATTCTGGCGCCCCTGCCCGAATATCGCTCCATGTTCATCAGCGGAGAAACGGCGCTGGATGCCGTTCGCTCCGACACGCTCCTGATCATGAGCGACGTGAGCAATATCTTCAACACCGAGTGCCCCAAGCTGCTCAAGTGTGTGCAGAACGTGGTGATCATCGACCACCATCGCCGCCCCGACCAGCTTTATGATTTCAAGCCGCTGATGACCTACATCCGCCCCGGCGTGGCGGCGGCCAGCGAATTGGTGAGCGAGATGCTTCAGCTCAGCCCCTATCGCGATGCGCTTCTGAAGGAGGAGGCCACGCTGATGCTTTCGGGCCTGATGCTGGACACCAAAAACTTTACGCAGGGCGCCGAGACGCAAACCTTCTCGGCGGTGCAATATCTCTATGAGCGCGGCGCGCACACCAATATTGCAAGACGGCTCTTCACCGAGTCGATGACCAACCTGTTCACGGCCTGTGATATCGACAGCCGAACGAGAACCTATCGGGATAAGGTGGCGCTGACGTGGCTGAGCGTGGATCACCCCGCCACCGAGGCCGACACCATTGCCGTGGCAAGAGCGGCGGACAAGCTGATGACCATCGACGGCATCGAGGCCTCCTTTGCTCTGCTCCACGCCGACAACACCGTCACCATCTCCGCACGCTCCCATGATAAGATCAACGTGCAGCTGATCATGCAAAGGCTGGGCGGCGGCGGGCACTACAATATGGCAGGTGCCGCCCTTACGCACACCTCGCTGGAGGCGGCGTCTCAGCAACTCAAAACCGTGATCGACGATTATCTGGATCACGAATACACTCCCCATTCGGGAAAAGCATAATGAAATTCCCCTGAAAGAAAGGAAAAACAGAAATGAAGGTTATTTTGTTGGCCGACGTGAAGGGCCAGGGAAAAAAGAACGACGTGATCGAGGTTTCGGATGGCTACGGCAAGAATTTTCTGATCCCCCGCAAGCTGGCCAAGCCTGCCGACGCGCAGTCGCTCAATGATATCAAGGTGAAGGAGGAGGCGCGTCTGTATCGCATCGAAACCGAGCGGAAGGAGGCGCAGGCTCTGGCGGAAAGATTGCAGGGGATCACGGTGAAGATCACCGCTTCCCACGGTGCCGACGGCCGACTCTACGGCTCCGTCACCGCCAAGGACGTTTCCGAGAAGCTGCAGAAGGATCACGGGATCGCCATCGATAAGAGAAAGATCAACGTCAGCGATCCCATCAAGGCCTACGGCGCCTACACGCTGGAGGTCAAGCTCTACACCGAGGTCACGGGAAAGATCAATCTGCTGGTTTGCGAGGGCTGAGCGCTCTCCCGGCGGCAAGGAAAGAGAAAGGAAATAAGCCATGGAAGATGAATTGATCCGGAAGCTACCGTTTTCCATGATCGCAGAGCAATCCCTTTTGGGCTCCGTGCTGATCGATCCCGCCTCGCTCAGCGAGATCGCGGCGATGATGAACGGAGACGATTTCTATCTGGGAGAGCATAAGCAGATCTATCTGGCCATGCAGGAGCTGTTCTTGGCCAACCGCGAGATCGACGTGGTCACCCTCATCGATATGCTGGTGACGAAGGGCGTTTACGATAAGTCGGGCGGCGAGGACTACATCCGAACGCTGGCAGAGGCCGTGCCCGATGCCCTGAACGTGAAGGACTATGCCCGCATCGTGAAGGAAAAGAGCGTGCTTCGCCAGCTGATCTCCGCCAGTTCGGAGATCTCGGAGAGTGCCTATTCCGAGCAGGAGGAGGTCACCTCCATTATCGACCATGCCCAGTCGCTGATCTTCAATATCGCGCAGGGCAGAGACACCAAGAATTTCCGCCATATCCGCGAGGTCTTGCAGGACGTCTATGCGCATCTGCAGGAGCTTCGCACCAACGCCGAGGCCACGCAGGGCACCAAAACGGGATTTTCCGCGCTGGACCGCGTGCTGGCAGGCATGGGAAAGAGCGATCTGGTGCTGGTTGGTGCGCGCCCCGGTATGGGTAAGACCTCCTTTGCGCTGAATATCGCCACCAACGTGGCCAAGCAAACGAAAAAAGCGGTTTGCATCTTCTCCTTGGAGATGTCGGCAGAGCAGCTGGTGAGCCGTGTGCTTTCCAGTGAGGCGCTGGTGAATAGCTATGCGCTCCGAACGGGGGAGCTTTCCGCAGAGGACTGGAGCAACCTTGCCGTGGCGGCAGGGGAGCTTTCGGGATGCGATATCCTCATCGACGACACCTCGGGCATGACGGTGACGGCTATGAAGGCAAAGCTTCGCCGCGTGCAGAATTTGGGCATGGTGGTGATCGACTATCTCGGCCTGATGCAGGGCGACCGCCACAACGACAACCGCGTGCAGGAGGTCTCCGAGATCTCCCGTTCGCTCAAGATCATGGCAAAGGAATTGATGGTGCCCGTGGTTTGCTGTGCGCAGCTTTCCCGTGGCCCCGAATCCAGAACCGATAAAAAGCCCATGCTTTCCGACCTGCGTGATTCGGGAGCCATCGAGCAGGACGCCGACACGGTTATTTTCCTATATCGCAGTGAATACTATAAAACGGGCGAGGCGACCGATCAGAACACCAGCATTGCAGAGGTGATCATCGCGAAAAACCGCCATGGCTCAACCGGCACAGTGAATATGGGCTGGAACGGCCAGTTCACCAAGTTCATCACCATTGAGGACGATCGGGGAGCGGCACCGTCGTGAGGCTGACGAGTGCAAGCCTGAAAGCCCCTTGGAAGATGCTGGGATGTCCGCGCGAAAGCGCGGTGCTGGTGGCGCTTTCGGGCGGTGCCGACTCGGTGGCGCTGCTGCATCTGATGGCGCGTCTCGCCGAGCGGGACGGCTTTCGCTTGGAGGCGGCCCATCTCAATCATGGGATCCGAGGCGAGGAGGCCGCGCGCGACGAGGCCTTTTGCCTGGAGCTGACGAAAAAAATGGGGATCCCGTGCGAGATCGGGCACGCGGACGTTCCCGCTCTGGCGCAAGCGTCGGGGCGAAGCCTTGAAACCGAGGCGAGGGAGGCGAGATATGCCTTTTTAGAGGCGGTGATGAAGCAAAGAGGGATCGGGATCCTTCTCACGGCACATCATGCCGACGATCAGCTGGAAACGGTGCTGTTCCGCATGAGTCGCGGAACGGGACTGACGGGGCTTTGCGGAATTCCGTCGCAAAGACCGCTGGCGGCAGGAATGCTCTGCCGTCCGTTGCTCCCATTCGGAAAAAAGGAGATCCTGGCCTACTGTCGGGAAGCGGGCCTGCCGTTCGTCACCGACAGCACCAATCTGCAAGCCGACAGCAGTCGAAACCGCATTCGTTTGGAGGTGGTTCCCGCGCTGGAGCGGGTGTCCGGAGATCCGCAGGGAAACGTTACGCGCATGACGGAGGCTCTGCAATGGGATCGGGATCTGCTGGATGGTCTGGCCGATCGATTTTATGAGGAAAATCGCACCCCTGTCGGCCTGCGGGCGCAGGCGCTTCGGGAGGCGCATCCCGCCATTCGCCGCCGCGCGATGGCAAGGCTTTTCGGCGACGGTGCGGAAAGCGTTCATCTGGAGGCCGCGCAGGCCCTGCTGGATCGATCGCACACGGGAGGCTCCGTGGCTCTTCCGGGAGGCCGCAGGGCTGCCCTGCAGGGCAACACGCTTTCGGTGCTTCCCGATTTTCGGGGAATGCCGGAGGGGGAGCTGATGCCCTTTGAGGAGGGAGTCCGCTCCTATTGTGAAGGCGCGATGACCGTTTCGGTAAGAAAGCTTGAAAACTGTCGGGGAGCGAAAAAAGTTCACAAATTGTCAACAGCCCCTTGTTTAATTCTTTCAGGGGTATCTGCTATAATGTTGGAGCAAATGCATTGGAGAACGCGCAGAGAGGGCGATCGGATCCTTTTGGGAGGAAAGAGCCTGCAGGTGCGCCGCCTTTGCAGGGAAGCCGAGCTTCCGGTGGAGCTTCGGAGAGTGCTTCCCATGCTGTGCCTTGGAGAAGAGATCCTTTGGGTTCCCTTCGTTGCCGCCTCGGATCTGCTGTTCCGAGAGGAGTCGGAGGGGGCTGCATATCTGTGCCGCGTGGACGTTTTCGGAAGAACCGATGGCGGCGAGGCAGAAGAAATAAAGTGACGGAAAGGAAAAAAGACTATGTACAACATGAATCAGGATGTGGAGTCTGTTTTGGTCAGTGAGGCGGAGCTTTCGGAGATCTGCGACCGCTTGGCAAAGCAGATCACGGAGGAGTTTGCGGAATCGGGCAGAGAGCTGGTGCTGGTGACGGTGCTGAAGGGCTCCATCATGTTTGCGGCGGATCTGATCCGCAGGCTCCCGTTCCCCTGCAATCTGGAGTTTATGAAGGTTTCGTCCTACGGCGCGCAAACCCAAAGCTCCGGCTTTATTCAGGTGCATCTGGATCTCAAGCGCGACATTCGCGATGCCGACGTGATCATCATCGAGGACATCGTGGATAGCGGCAGAACGCTGGAAAAGCTTTCCGGCCTGCTTCGCGACCGTGGGGCACATAGCGTGAAATGCTGCACGCTTCTGGATAAGCCCGATCGCAGAGTGGTGGACTTCCGCGCGGACTACGTTGGAAAATGCATTCCCGATGTATTCGTGGTGGGCTACGGTCTGGATTATGATGAAAAATACCGCAATCTGCCCTACGTGGGCGTGCTTTCGCCGAAGGTATATGCGGAAAACTGATTTACATGAACTCGGAGGAACCTATAACAAATGAGAAAAAACAGTGTTGGCAGACAGCTTCTCTTCTATCTGTTCACCATCGTTTTGATCGCCGTGCTCGGTTGGGCAATGCTGGATGGCAATGCCCGTCAGGAGGCCGTGACCTACGATGATATTCTGGTGTATTTCCAGAAGGAGCAGGTGAGAGAGGTTGAGATCACTCCCAAAAATCTTCTGAAGCTTGTGGTGGAGGTGGACGGGCAGAGAATTCCCGTTTCCTATAAGCTGAGGGACTACGGAACCTTCTATTACGATTTGGGAGAGAAGGTGATCCCCGATCAGGTGGCGCGCGGGATCATCACTCACTATGAGCCCATTCCCGCCACCGAGATCCCCATGTGGGTGTCCTTCCTCCCCATGCTTCTGGTGCTGATCGGCGTGATCGCTCTTTGGGTGTTCTTCGCCAAGAGCTCCGGCGGTAAGGGCGGTGGAAAATTCAATTCCTTTGGCAAGGCCAGAGTGAAAACGCCTCCGCAGAACGGCAACAAGGTGCTGTTCCGCGACGTGGCGGGAGCCGACGAGGAAAAGGAAGAGCTGGTGGAGGTTGTGGAATTCCTCAAGGATCCCGCGAAGTTCACCAAGCTTGGTGCAAGAATTCCTCACGGCGTTCTGCTGGTGGGCCCTCCCGGCACGGGTAAAACTCTGCTGGCCAAGGCCGTGGCAGGCGAGGCCGGCGTGCCCTTCTATTCCATTTCGGGCTCGGATTTCGTGGAGATGTACGTTGGCGTGGGCGCATCCCGCGTGCGTGATCTCTTTGACAATGCCAGAAAATCCCCTGCGGCGATCATCTTTATCGACGAGATCGACGCCGTGGGACGTCACAGAGGCGCAGGCCTCGGCGGCGGCCACGATGAGCGCGAGCAAACGCTCAACCAGCTCTTGGTGGAGATGGACGGCTTCGGCTCTCACGATGGCATCATCGTGATGGCGGCCACCAACCGCCCCGATATTCTCGATCCCGCGCTTCTGCGTCCGGGACGCTTCGACCGTCAGATCACCGTGAACTATCCCGACATCAAGGGAAGAGAGGAGATCCTGAAGGTTCATTCCAGAAACAAGCCGCTGGAGGCAGGCGTGGATTTCCGCAAGGTTGCGCAGTCCACCATCGGATTCACCGGCGCGGATCTGGCAAACCTGCTCAACGAGGCGGCGCTCCTTGCGGCCAAGAAGGGCAAGAGCCTGATCGGCATGGAGGAGATCGAGGCATCCTATATGAAGATCCTGCTGGGGCCTCAGAAGAAGTCCCGCATCCGCAACGAAAAGGACAACAAATGCACGGCCTACCACGAGGCAGGTCATGCGGTGGTATCCTATTTCTGCGAGCATACGGATCCCGTGAAGCATATCACCATTATCCCTGCCGGCAACGCGCTGGGCGTGACGGTGAGCATTCCGCAGGAGGATCGCTACGGCTACACCAAGGGCCAGATGATCGACGATATCCGCATGGGCCTGGGCGGCCGCATTGCGGAGGAGCTTGTGATCGGCGATATTTCCACGGGCGCTTCGGGAGATATCCAGCAGGCCACCCGCGTTGCCAAGAATATGGTCACGCGCTACGGTATGAGCGAAAAGCTGGGAACCGTGCTGTACGGCTCGGGGCATAGCTCCTCCGAGGTGTTCCTCGGCAGAGATATCAGCTCGGGCAAGGATTATTCCGAGGAGACGGCAGCCGTGATCGACGGCGAGGTTCGTCGGATCATCGCAGAGGCCTATGCCGATGCCAAGCGCATCCTCGTGGAGCATATGGATCGGCTGCACTTTGTGGCGCAGTACCTGCTCACCCATGAAAGCATGGACGGCGATCAGTTCCTGGCCGCCATGAAGGAGGATGCCACGGTGGAGGCGCTGGAGGCCATTGCCGAGGAGAAGGCGGAGGCCAGCCGTCGGGACAACGAGGCGGCCGAGAAGGCGCGCGCAGAGGCTGAGGAGAAGGCCGCGGCAGAGAAGGAGACTGTTTCCCCTGCAGAGCCGAGCCCCGAGGAGCTGACGAAGGAGCCTGCGGACATTGCCCCCGGCGACACCAACGGCACCGACGATAAGAGTGCTCCCAGCGAGCAAAACGATTCCGACGATCCCTACGATTGGTTCGATCAGAACAAATAAGCGATTAACAGAGGCTCCCCTCGCCGCTCTTCGGAGCGGTGGGGGGAGCCTTGCTATTGGGCGGTTCTATTTTCCCGATCGTCGGCATAGGCTATAGCAACCGAAAGAAGAAAAGGGGAAATGCTATGGATCAGTTTGAAACGAAGGCGGCGTGCTTTCAAGCGCCGATGGGAGAACGAGTGCTTCTCACCGAGCTGAGCGAGGAATTCAGCCTGCCCGACTACCAGCCGGAGATGAAGCGCCTTCTGCGAGTGAAGGCCACGGTGATGCCGCCCGATCGCTACGTTGGCGGCGGACACGCGGAATGCGCGGGCACGGTGGAGTATGCCATTCTTTATGCAGGCAACGACGGCTGCATCTACAGCACGGTGCAGAGCGGCGGCTATCGGATGGTGATGCCGGTGGAGCTTCCCGCAGAGGCGGAGACGGGAGCGAATCTGCTTTGCGATGCGGCGATCACCGCCGAGCAGGTGAGCGGACGGGTGGTGGCGCCTCGGAGAGTGTCGGTGAAATGCCGTTTGCGCTCGAAGCTGGGGCTCTACGGGGCAAGAACGGTTGGGTGTGAGCCTGCCTCCCGGGAGCAGCTGGAGCGGCTCTGCGGCGAGCTGGAATGTGCCGCCTTGTACACGGGCATGGGAGAGGAGCTGCAGCTGGCCGATGAGATCCTCTGTGAGGCGAATCGGGATCTGCGGGTGATCTCGGCCGAGGGAGCGGTGTTCCTCACGGAATGCGCGGCGGGGAGCGGCTGCGTTCAATGCGGCGGCGAGCTGGCGCTGAGGCTTCTGGTGGCGCGGGAAACCGAGGAGGGGACGGAGAGCGTTTCTGCGATCACGCGGCGGATCCCCTTCCGACAAACGGTGGATGCCGAGGGAGCAGAGGTGAATTGTCAGGCCTGCGCCGAGGGCTTTTGCCGAACGCTTGCCGTCACCGTGGAGGAGGGAAGGATCCTTTGTGAGGCCTCTGTTTGCTTGTTGGTGCGGGCGGCACGAAACGTTTCGGTGCCCTATCTTCGGGACGTGTATTCCACGGGGAACGCGGCGGAGGTGAGCTTTGGCCGCCTGCAGCTTCCGAGATTGCTTTCTGCCTTCAACGGCAATTTTACGTTGAACACAACGGTGCCGGCGGAGGAGGCCGGGATCCGTCGGGAGCATAAGCTGGTGGATCTTGCGGCCACGGCCGTCTCGCCAACGTGGGCGTGGGAGCGCGGGCGGCTTCGCGTGAACGGCACCTGTCGGCTCTGCTCCATTCTGAGCGACGGGGAGGAGCTTGGCGCGCGGGAATCGGAGATCCCCTTCCACTATGAGGCTGAGATCGGCAGGGAGGCGCCGACCTCCTGCGAGATCAGCGTGGAGGTGGTGTCCTGCCGCGGCAAGCTGGACGGCGAGCGTCTTGGCGTGGATGCCGAGCTGGCGTTGGCGGTGAGAGCCTACGGAGAGAGCGAGATCCAAGCGGTGAAGGAGATCCGCATCGGCGAGGCCATGACGCATTTGGGCGGCGACACGCTGATCTACTATCCCGAAAAACGGGATACGCTGTGGAGCGTGGCGAAGCACTATCGCAGGAGCATGAGCGAGCTGGCACGGCGCAACGCCCTGCCCGATGCGCCCGCGGCTGATTCGGCCGCGTCTCTGGAGGGCGTGAAGTATCTTCTGATCGTGAATGAATAAAATTCCGAGGCGGAGTCAGAATATCTGACTCCGCCTCGGAATTTTTGGGGGGAGGGAAGGACTCAGCGTGCGGCGTGCTCCCGTCTCTGCTCCAGCAGAGCCAGCATAGCCGCGGCGGCCGCGTGCTTGGCCTCCTTCTTGCGGAGCGCAGAGCCCTTGGTGCAAAGGGTGCCGTAGCGGCACTCCACGGTGTAGCGTGTGGTCTTGTCGGGGCGCGGTTCCTCCCCTGCATCCGAATAGATCACCTCTCGGATATCCACGCCGCGTGCCTGCAGATAGATCTGCAGATTTCCAACGTGGTTTTCGTCCTTGCGAACGCCCGTGTCGGTGGGGAGCGTGGCAATATAGTCCAGCATTTTTTTGGAGGCCTGCTCGCTGGCCTCGGAGGTGTTTTTGCCAACGGCGGATTCACTGTGGGAAAGCTCCGCCACCGTCACTTTAACTCGGAAGCCCTCTGCACCGTCGGGCTCAACGGAATAAACGGGGATCGCGAATCTGCGGTCGCGGTTTTGGCACCATTCCTGCAGATCGTTCCGATAGCTGATGTGGATCGCGTCCTTGGCGTTTGGCAGGTCCTCTGCTACGCTGAGCATTTTCTGCACACAGCGGATCGTGTGGTTGGCATCCATGCCGGAATCCATGTAAATGGCACCGATCAGCGCCTCGGTGAGATCCTCCAGCACCGAATTCTCCAGATCCTGCTCGGAGATCCGATCGCCGCGGCTCATCCGCAGATAGACCTGCAGCTTCAGACCGCGCATCTTCTCGGCCAACGCTTTTTTGTTGACCAGATCCGTTTTGACTGCGGAGAGGCGATGCTCGTTCAGCTCGCTTTCCAGCCCGCGATGGGTGACGGAGGCGTATTTTTCCATTTCAGCCGACAGAACGGCGAGGGACAAAACGGAGTCGCCCAGCAGCTCGGGAACCTCGTTGTGGAGCGTGTTGGGATGCTCGTTGGCATAGGAGGCGCGGGTGAAGGCCTGCAGCAAAAGGCCCTCGTTTTGAAAGGTGTGACCGGTGGCGGCGGACACGGCATTTCTGATCTCGTTGATGGAATCGGTGCTGAGTTGATTGGAATGAAGGTTGTTGTTTTTCATGGTTGTTGTTCCTCTCTTTTTTGTTTTTTATGATAGGGAACGAAAAAGCGGATCCCCATTTGCTCGGCAGGGATCCGCTTTGATGAACAAACAAAAATATTCTCGCAAAAAAGAGTCGGTACAAGCGGCGCAGGTCTTGCCCATCCGCGCATACAAAACTTTCGATCTTGCAAGAATACTTGTCATTTATCGATTATGATGAAGGCTCCGATTTCTTCAGCGGAGCCTTCACCGCAATGGATAGATCCAAAGCATTCCTTGCGAACGGTGGCGGTTCAGTTTTCTGTTCCGTGGGGATTATAGCACACCGAAAGGGATTTTTCAACGCTTTTCGGTAAAAAAATTTTCAAAAGGGCGCAATCCACCGATCCGCGCGGGCGATCCGCGCGGATCGGATGAATGTGACGGAAGGGCCTTACTTCTTGAGCAGCTTGGCCACGGCCACGTCTGCGGCAGCCACGATCAAGGAGGTGAGAGCCATTGCGCGCAGGGAGAAGCCGGAGGTCTTCTGGAATTCAAAGGAATCCACAGGCTCTTCGTCCTTTGCGGAGCGCAGGATCTCATACTTGCGCGTGGTGGTGGTGCGGATATAAGGATTGAAGCCGGTCTTTTCCAGATCGTCGGTGAGACGCTCCATCAAGCCCTTGCAGGCCGACTTTGCCTCGTCGTACTTATTCCGGATAGAGTCCTTTGCCTGAGAAACGGCGTTTGCGATCGCGCCGGGCTCACGAGCGGCGGCCTCTTCGATCTCAAATTCGATCTCCATCTCCTCGTCGGCGGCGGAATCGAAGAGAGTTTCATCGGCCACAGCCTGCGCGGCGGTGTCCTCGACAAGCTCCATAACGTCCTGGTTCATTTGTTCTTCGTAAGACATAGTGGTTTCCTCCGTTTATGAGAATTTCGTGCGCATCGGGCGCTGCCCGAGCGAAGCGGGGATTACTGTAGGGTTACGGTGATGATAAAGCCACCGATATTGTCGCCCGAAACGGTGTAGGAGAGGCCGTCGGGCACGGGCACTGCGGTGAGGTCGCCTGCGGCGTTCACGGGAACGTAGTAGACGCCGTAATCACTGATTCCATCTCCGTTGGCATCCACGGAAAGCATTTTCAGATTGGAGCCGTTGGTGGTGGAATGATTGTTTTTCAGGAGCGTCACGTAGTCCTCCAAGCAGAGACCGTTCTGCTTGATATAGGTGGCGTGGGGGACGCCAACGTAGCGGAAGCATTCCTCATAGTTGCTCACGCCCGTGATGCCTGCCTTGGTAGCGGGATAGCGCTGGATGAATCCGTAGCTATGGCAATTTCGGAAGATCCAGGGGCGCTCGGTCTCCTTCAGATCGGAGTAAGTGTTGTTGTTGTTCCAGACCTGAAGGCGAACCAGAAGCCCCGTGTGATGCTCGGAATAGCCGGGGGTGAACTGACCGCCGGCGGCCTGTTCAGCCTCCGTGCGGTAGGTCGTGCTAACATTCAGCGCGGTCTCACCGGTGGCGAGACAATTTTGTGTGAGCATTTCGTTGAGCGCCTTGGCTGCCTGGGGCATCAGGAGATGCTCCTTGGAGAGATCAAGGCTATAAGGGGTGGAGCCTCCCAGCTGCTGGCGATAGCTTGCCAGCAGATATGCCGCCTTGTCCGAGGCACTGAGATCCTCGAGGCGAGGGGAGGGGAAGGTGTAAGCATGAGCGGAATTCACCACGATCAGATCGCCCTTCCGCATATCAGCCACCGTGAGGGTGACCGTTTGGAAGGTGATCTCCGCGGTGGGATCCGAGGCGGGATCCCGAGGCTTGGCGTTGGCCAGATTGGCAATGAACAGCACCAATCCGGAAACGGCCAACAGGATCAGGACCGCGCAGATGGCAAGAAGGGTCAAGCGTCCCTGCATGCGGCGACGAAGCCGCTCTTCCCGATTGCTGCGCTTCACTGTGTAAAAGCTGCGAGGACCGGAGCGGTTATTCATCTGTGAATACTCCTTTCAGGGGGGGAGAGTGGAGAGATCCTTTTGGGATCAGCCCTCCAGAGCGTCCTTGATGGAGAAGTCCATGCGGCCCTTCTTATCGAGACCAATGTACTTCACCTTCACCACGTCGCCGAGCTTGAGCACGTCCTCAACCTTTTCGATGCGGCGGGGAGCGATCTTGGAAATGTGAACCATTCCCTCTTTTCCGGGAGCATACTCAACGAAGCAACCGAATTCCTTGATGCCGGTGACGGTGCCGGTGTAGATAGCGCCAACCTCGGGCTCAAACACGATGGCATCGATGCAAGCCTTGGCGGCCGCAGCCTGATCGCCGTTCACTGCGGCGATGCGGATGGTTCCGTCGTCCTCAATGTCGATCTTGGCGCCGGTGTCGGCCACGATCTTCTGGATCACGGAGCCGCCCTTACCGATCACCTCGCGGATCTTATCGGGATCGATCTTCATGGTGGTCATCTTGGGTGCGTATCTGGAAACCTCTGCTCTGGGGGCCTCGATGGCCTTCAGGATCACCTCGTCGATGGTATAATCGCGGCCGATGTGCGTCATTTCAAGCGCCTTGCGGATAATATCGGGGGTCAGACCGTCTACCTTGAGGTCCATTTGGATCGAGGTAATGCCCTCGTGCGTACCTGCTACGTTGAAGTCCATGTCGCCGTAGAAGTCCTCAAGACCCTGAATGTCGAGCATGGTGTCCCAAGAGCCGTCCTCGGCGGTGATCAGACCGCAGGAGATACCTGCAACGGGAGCCTTGATCGGACCACCCGCATCCATGAGTGCCAGCGTAGAGCCGCA
Organism: Eubacteriales bacterium; assembly: GCA_045659845.1. Classification (GTDB taxonomy): domain Bacteria; phylum Bacillota; class Clostridia; order Oscillospirales; family CAG-272; genus UMGS1865. Next base: position 258 of record JAZRCQ010000164.1, on the reverse strand, counting down.
AACCGAGCCCTGCGAGGTGGAACCGTTGGACGAAACAACGACGGATACCAAACGGATCGCATAGGGGAATTCCTCCTCGGAGGGAAGCACGGGAACAAGCGAACGCTCTGCCAATGCTCCGTGACCGATCTCGCGGCGTCCGGGGCTTCTGACGGGCTTTGCTTCGCCGGTAGAGAAGCCGGGCATGTTGTAGTGGTGCATATATCTCTTGGTGGTTTCGCTGTCAATGCCGTCCAGCATCTGTGCCTCGGAAAGAGT
>JAZRCQ010000163.1:0-4212 GCA_045659845.1 Eubacteriales bacterium | reverse complement strand
CGCTTTTGCATCCGGTCTGCGAGAGCTTGGAGCCTCGGCGGCGGAGGGGGATGTGCGCGGAAAAAATGAAACTCGGCGAAAGAAAATGAGGATTGGGGCTTTACAAAGAAGAGGAAAGGGTGTATAATAGACGGCGTAAAGAAGGGCGCCGTGCCCGCAAAACAAGATAGGAACAGATTGGAGGAACCAACATGAAAACAACGATTGCCGTGATCGGATGCGGAAGGATCGCCAATTCCGCCCATTTTCCGGCACTGAGCAAGCTGGAGAACGTTCGCATTAAGTACGCCTGCGATATTCTTTTGGAGAAGGCTGAGGCGGCCAAGGAGGCATTTCCCTGCGTGGAGCAGGCGGTTGCCGACTATCGGGCGGTGCTTGCCGATCCCGAGGTGGAGGCTGTGTTTGTGCTGACACCCAACTATCTGCACTACACCATCACCATGGACGCCCTTCGTGCGGGCAAGCACGTGATGTGCGAGAAGCCCATCACCGTGAATTATGCGCTCTCCTGCGAAATGGCTGCGGAGGCCGAAAAGCAGGGGAAGATCCTCAATATCGGCGTTTGCAACCGCTATCACAGATCGGTGGAGCTGCTGGAGCAGATGAATCGCGAGGGACGGTTCGGAAGGATCTACCACGTCTACTGCTCCTTCCGCAAATTCCGCTCCATTCCCGGCCTTGGAGGCGCTTTCACGGATAAGGCGCAGTCGGGCGGCGGCGTGCTGATCGATTGGGGCATTCATTTCCTGGATCTGATCCTCTACGTGCTGGGCGGAGCCAACGTCAAAACCGCCACCTGCGATACCTATAGCGAGATGGCCAAGGATATGAAGTCTTATCGCTATCAGAGCATGTGGGCAGAGGACACTGCCGACGTGGAGAACGGCGTCAACGACGTGGACGATCTCGTTTCCGGATACGTGCGCACCGATCGGGCGAGCATCTCCTTCAACGGCGCGTGGGCGGAAAATATCAACGATGGCGATCCCATGTTTGTGGATTTCATGGGCGACAAGGCGGGAGCGCGCTTGATCTATGGTAAGCAATTCAAGATCTTCGACGGCGAAACGCTGGAGACCATTGCCTCCGACCACGATATTCCCGATATGTACGGCCGCGAGGATGCCGATTTTATCGCGTCGATCCAAAGCGGGGAAAAGAACCGCAACCATATCGACAACATTCTGGAAAGCATGAAGCTTCTGGACACGCTCTATGCCTCCTCCGAGCAGGGCAGAGAGCTTGTGCTGTGATAGGAGACCGCTATGAAAAAGATCGGATTTGCAGATTACTATCTGGGCGAATGGCACGCCAAGAACTATCCCGCGCGGATCGAAGAGACCTGCCGTCGGCTGGGGCTGGACTACCGCGTGGCCTACGCGTGGGCCGAGCTGGAAACGTCTCCCACCTGCGGACAAACCACCGATGAGTGGTGTGCGGAATACGGGGCAGAGCGTTGTGAAACGCTGGCAGAGCTTTGCGAGCGGAGCGACGTGATCGTTCTGCTGGCTCCCGACAATCCCGAAACACACCTGCGCTACGCCGAGGAGGTGCTGAAGCACGGAAAACGAACCTACATCGACAAGACCTTCTCTCCCGACACGGCAACGGCCAAGCAGATCTTTGCCCTCGGAGAGCAATTCGGCACTCCCTTCTTCAGCTCCTCGGCTCTGCGCTATGCCACCGAGCTGGATGCCTGCCCCGCCTGCCGCCAGATCTTTGTGACGGGCAGCGGTGCCTCGCTGGAGATCTATGCGGTGCATCTGATGGAAATGGTGGTGAAAAAGCTGGGAACGGGAGCAAGAAGGCTTCGCGCTGAGCAATTCGGCGAGCAGACCTTCTTCCACGTGGCCTACGACGACGATCGCGTGGCCAGCTTGCTTTATGCGCGCGGCTTCCCCTTCTCGGTGTATCTTTCGGACGGTGCCGCTCATGCGGAACGTCCCACCACCTCTATCATCCGCTCGGATTATTTCGGCGGTCTGATCGAGGATATGCTTCGCTTCTTTGAAACCGGGGAAGTGAGCTTCGACAGCACGGAGACGATCGAGGTGATGCGCCTGCGAGAGGGGGCTTTGCTGGGCGTGGAGCGGCTCGGCGAATGGATCGAGCTTTCCGAGCTCGGATGAACGTCAACTTTCAAAAAAACAAAACACGAAGGACACAGCTGAGGCTCTGCAATATTAGCGGTAAAATTGAATTTTGCCATCACTTTTTGAAGTGGTGGCTTTTTCATATGCAGAAAACAAAGAAGAGCCCCGCGCGAGGCGGGGCGAGAGATTATTCTTGTGTTTTGGCTACCCATTCATCCCATCGTGGATCTGCTTGGATTTCAGGTTTCACAATCTCATATTCGGAAACACTCCACCAAGGCCAATCTTCCGCAAGGCTCATGTGAGATGTTTCAATCGGCAAGTCAACATCCGAATCGTTTTTACACATTTCATGCTGAACTAATTTAATAAGCGGTGCAGTATAGTATCCTGTACGCTTGATACGGTACTCATCAAAGCGTTTGAAATGCAGAAGTGCAGCATCCAAAGCCATAAATGCATCGTCCTTTTTACCGTCTAACCACAGATACAGGGAAAGCAAAGTGTAGACACGTGCAATATAGGAATGGTGCAGGCCGCAATTACCATCGGTGCAAATAGTATTAAATATTTCGATAGCGTTTCTCAAGCTTTGCACTTTTTCCGCTACGGACATATTCTTTTCATTGGTGAGCACTCCGCTGACCATAAGCTCAGAACAAGCTCTGACTGTTTTTAGCAACGCCTCACCGTAAGCCTCGGCACGTTTCTTTCCGTCTACTGCCTTGGCTTTGAGAAATTCTCTTGTTCCGTAAATATTTGGGGCAGATTCAATCACTTCAAGTGCTCGTGTGTGTTCGCCGGTATTCAAGTACAGCTGAGTGAGCTCGCAGATTACACGATGGCGAAGTTCTCCGTTTTCCATGGTTTTTAACAATTTCTCATAAAGAGATATTGCTTCTTTCCATTCGGAGTAGGTACGATGTTTTTCAATATCCAAAACATCATAGCCTTCATCATCGGATAAATGACATTCACCATAACGAACATATCCTGCATTGTACAATACCGAAGCAAGGCACAGCATGATTTTTTCATTACCCGGAAATTCGATTAACGCATTCCTTGCGAGCGAAATACATTCATTGATGTTAATATCTGCTCCGTTGTTTTGAAAATTCATTTGATCGATCTTTGCAGCTAACTCGTCAATCTTCTTTGAACGTTCATTATTGTAACCAAACAGTTCGTCGATGGAAACTCCGAAATAATTTGCGATAGACGGAATCATCTCCATATCGGGATAACCGCCATTCGCTTCCCATCGTGAAACTGCTTGCGATGTCACGCCGATAGCTTCAGCAAGTGCTTCTTGAGTGCGCCCATCGCGCCGACGCAGTTCGCGTATTTTTTGTCCTAAATCAAGTTGCATAAATGCACCTCCAAAATTTATTTCACCGGTGTGATTATATTATAGCACATATTTGTGAAAAAACAATTATCAATTCGTTGTTTCAAATCCAAGTACTCCTTGGATTGCGTTTTTTCGCTTTCCCGACGCTTGCGTCTGGGACAAGCATAACGCGTGGCAGTCCACCGCGCACAATCGGGCAGAGGCCCGAACCCACTATCCGTATCGTGTGGGTATGCATAAGGCTCCCTCCGGGAGGGAGCTGGCGCCGAAGGCGACTGAGGGAGAGCGCGTTGCAATAAAGATTATCAAAACCTCAAAGTTGCGCAGGCTCCTTCCACCGCTATCGCGGTCCCCCTCCCTCTCGGAGGGAGGCTTTCATAAGTTTACGCCGAAAAAAAACACCACCAAAGAAATTACCTTGGTGGTGTTCGTATTTTCTCCGCTAAGAATGCAGAGGCGAGGCCGTGTCCTTCGTGTTTTGTTTTCAGAGAAACCGCTTCTGCACGGCCTTCACCACCAGCCGGAAGAGCGGCGCCGGCAGGCGAAGGGCGATCAATTCAAAAAGCGTGGTGGTTTGGTTGCAATGGCGGGTGCGCCAAAGGGCGGTGGCACCGCCTTTTTTTCTTTGGAAGTTGTTTTGCCGTGCAAGGCTCCAGGCCCGAAGCTCCTGCAGTCGCGGCAGGGAGGGGGCGTAGGAGGCGAAGGTCCCCACCCGTTGGGCAAAGAGACGGATGCGGAAACGATAATAATCGTCCTTGGTGTTCA
>JAZRCQ010000162.1:0-2197 GCA_045659845.1 Eubacteriales bacterium | reverse complement strand
CGGAGGCTCTGCCGCCGCCGTTGCCGCAGGGGAGGTGCCCTTTGCGCTGGGCTCGGACACGGGCGGCTCCATTCGCCAGCCGGCCGCCTTCTGCGGCGTGGTGGGGATCAAGCCCACCTACGGTGCCATTTCTCGCCATGGTCTGATCGCCTTCGCCTCCTCGCTGGATTGCGTTGGAACGGTCACCTCCACGGTGGAGGACGGTGCTATCGTGCTGGAGGCGATCGCAGGAGGATCGGGCGGTGATGCCACGGCGCGCGGAGAGGCTCTGCGCCTTTGCTCCGAGCTGAGTCGCGGTGTGGCGGGATTGCGGATCGCGGTGATCCCCCACGTTGGCGAAAGCGCCCCCTCGGAAGAGGTGGCGCGTGCCGTGTCGCTGGCTTGCGAGAGCCTTCGCGCGGCGGGAGCATGCGTGGGAGAGGCGGTGCTTCCTCTGCCCGAGCAGGCTCTGCTTTCCTATTACGTGATCTCTGCCGTGGAGGCGGCCTCCAATCTGGCAAGATACGATGCCATTCGCTATGGGCAGACCGCAGGTCCTGCCTCTGCTCCCGATCGTAGTGCGGCCGCGCGCGGCAGGCTTTTGGGGCGAGAGGTGAAGCAGAGGATCCTGCAGGGGACGGCACTTCTCACCGGAGAGCTGCGAGAGAAATATGAGCCTGCCGCACGCCATGCCCGCGAATGGGTGCGGTTGGAGACCGAGCGTCTGCTGCGCGAATACGATCTGATCGTTTCGCCCACGGTGCCCGAGGGAGCCTTCCGCCTGGAGGAGATCCCCTCGCCGCAGAGAATGCGGGAGCAGGATCTTTCCACGGTGTATGCCAATCTTGCGGGCGCTCCTGCCGTGACGGTGCCCTTTGGAAAGGATCGAAACGGAATGCCTTTGGGCATGCAGATCATGGCCGCGGCGTGGAGAGAGGATCTCGCTTTGCGATGTGCCCGCGTGCTGGAGGAGGTGCGGAAGGAATGAAGCCAAGCTATGAAACGGTGATCGGCGTGGAGGTGCACGTGGAGCTGAACACCGCCACGAAGATCTTTTGCTCCTGTCCCACCGCCTTCGGGGCGAAGCCGAACACCCTTTGCTGTCCCGTTTGCGCAGGACTTCCCGGCGCTTTGCCGCGCCTGAACCGAGCGGCCGTGGAGAAGGCGGTTTCGGCGGGGCTGGCGCTCCATTGCGAGATCGCGGAAACCTGCCGCATGGACCGCAAGCAATATTTCTATCCCGACCTGCCGAAATCCTATCAGATCTCGCAGGATCGCGATCCCATCTGCAAGTGCGGCTATCTGGAGCTTTCTCTTTCGGGCGACACGCGCCGCATCGGCATCACGCGGATCCATCTGGAGGAGGATGCGGGCAAGCTTTTGCATGAGGAAAGCGGAACTCTCCTGGATTGCAACCGTTGCGGCGTTCCGCTCATTGAGATCGTTTCCGAGCCGGATCTGAGAAGCGGCGAGGAGGCGGCGGAGTATGTCAGAGAGCTGAGACGGATCCTCGTGGCCTGCGGCATCTCGGATTGCAGGATGCAGGAGGGGTCTCTGCGGTGCGACGTGAACCTTTCGGTGCGTCCCCTTGGGGAAGAAGCGCTCGGAGAGCGCACCGAGATCAAAAATCTGAATTCCTTTTCCTTCATCGAGAAGGCGGTGCGCGCGGAAACCGAGCGGCAGATCCGCGAGCTGGAGGAGACGGGGCGCGTGGCGCGGCAAACGGTGCGGTTTTCGCCCGCCGATGGCAAAACCTATCCCATGCGCCGCAAGGAGAGCCTTTCGGAATACCGCTTTTTCCCCGAGCCCGACCTGCCTCCCTTCCGCATCGACCGATCCACGGTGAAGCTCCTGCGCGACCGTTTGCCGGAGCTTCCGGCAAGCCTGCGGCGGCGTTTGGCCGAGCAATATGGCTGTAGCCCGCAGGAGGCCTTTTTGCTTTCCTCCCGCGAGGGAGCCGCGGCCTACTATGAGGAGGCATCGAGGCATACCGCGCACAATGCCGTTCTGCGATCGCTTCTGCTCAACGAGCTGTGGTCGCTTTGCGGCGACGAGCCCTTTTTCGCCCCCGTGGCGGCTTCCCGACTGGGAGAGCTGGCGGAGCTGGCAGGGGAGGGGCGTGTGAATCGCGCGGTTGCAAAAAAGCTTCTGGCGAGATTGCTTCGGGAGGATTTTTCTCCCCGTGAGGTGGCTGAGGCCGAGAATCTGACGCAGATCA
>JAZRCQ010000161.1:0-3650 GCA_045659845.1 Eubacteriales bacterium | reverse complement strand
TGTCTTCCTAAGACCGCTTGGCCTCCGACTTCTTCCGCGGCGATGGGCTCTTCCGCGGCGATGGGCTCTTCCTCGACGATAGGCTCTGCCACGACCTGATCGGCCGTGGGCTCGGCGTTTAGTCCTGCCGTGGCCTTGCGCAGCATTGCCTCCAGCTTCGCTTGAAATTCCAGCTCATCGCGGTCGGGGGCCGCTTTTTTTTCACGCTTGTCGGAGGAGTCCTTCACGGCTTCCTGCAGCTTTTTCAGCAGCTCGTCGGTGTTTTGCGGCGTTTTGTTTTTCTTGCCCATGAGGCTCCTCCTTTCTCGATCAGTTGTTTTTGTGATGCTGGCGAGCCACCTCGGCCAGAATGATGGCGGTGGCTGCGGAAACGTTGAAGGAATTCACCTGCCCGTAGATCGGGATGGAGATCACGCCGTCGCAGGCCTTGAGAACCGGCTGAGAAACGCCGTTGCCCTCACTGCCCATCACGATGGCGCAGGCACCTTCAAAGTTGCTTTCATAAATGTTGGGGCCGCCTGCTTCCGCGGCATACACCCACACGTTCTCTTTTTTCAGCTGCTCCACGGCGTTTGCAATGTTTGCAACCTTGGCAATGGCGAGATGCTCGATGGCGCCTGCGGAGGCCTTGGTGACCAGCGGCGTCAGACCGACGGCGCGGCGCTTGGGGATGATCAAGCCGTGCGCGCCGCAGCACTCGGCGCAGCGAATGATCGCACCGAGATTATAGGGATCGGTCACGCCGTCGCAAAGCACGATCAGCGGGGCCTCGCCGCGCTCGCGGGCCACGGCGAGAATGTCCTCCACGGTGCAATATTCCTTTTCTGCGGCCAGCGCGATCACGCCCTGATGGGGGGCGAAGCCGGCCATATCGTCCAGCTTGGCCTTGTCGGTTTCCACCACGGGGATCCCGCGCTCAATGGCCTGCGCCACCAGAACGACGATGGAGCCGGAGCGTTCTCCCTTCTGCACCAGAAGCTTATCAATGGGGCGTTCGGATTTCAAAAGCTCACGAACGGCGTTTCTGCCGATCACGGCACCGTTTTCGTATTCGCCGTGGATGCCCTCGTTCAGCTCCTCCTGCATGGGTGCGGAGGTCTTGGGGGCGTTGCTTTCGCGGCGGTAGGGCTCGCGGCGGTCGCGGGGCTTGCGGTCGGCTTGTCCGCGGGAGGGGTTCTGAGAGCGGGGCGCCGTGCGGCGGCCCTGAGATTTCTGCTTGTTCTCCATAAGAAGCGTCGATATCCTTTCTGACAGTCGGCAGCATATGCCGACAAATATTGGAAAAGCGAATTTGAACACCTATATTGTAACATAAATTTCGGGATTTGTATAGTCTTTTTTGAAATTTCCCAACGGGAAAAGGGAATTTCCTTCGACGATCGCCGACAAAAAGCGAAAAAAGACGGCGCCAACGGCACAAAATCGACAGAAAGCAGAGAGACTTCCTCCCGTCCGCCGCTTTTTTCAAAAAAGTTTTGGATGCGGTTGACTTTTCCTTCCTGCTATGCTATAATGAAATCGCTTTCTGTAAATACAGTTAAAAAAGGAGAACCGCATGGATACATACAAAAGACCGTTTATCGGTGCCGCTTACTATCCCGAGGATTGGGATGAAAGCGAAATTGATTTTGACATTGCGAAAATGAACGAGGCCGGCGTGACGTGTGCCCGTATCGCCGAATTTGCATGGTCGAGAATGGAGCCGAAGCCCGGTGAATTTGATTTTGCATGGGTGCATCGCGCCATTGATAAGCTTTCGGCTGCGGGAATTTCGGTGCTGCTCTGCACGCCAACGGCCACTCCCCCCGTCTGGCTTCCGAGGCTCTATCCGGACGTGACGTACAGAAATGAAAACGGAATCCACCGCGAGCACGGCGGCCGCCGCCATTGCTGCTCCAATCATCCCAAATACGTGGAGTACAGCCGTCGGATCGTGGAAAAGATGGCTGAGGAATTCGGAAGCGATGAGCGAGTGATCGGCTGGCAGATCGATAACGAGATCGGGCTTCAGCATTGCACCTGCTCCTATTGCTTGGAGGGATTTCAAAAGTATCTGAAGGGGAAATACGGCACGGTTGAGGCTCTGAATCGCGCATGGAATCTGACGCTCTGGAGCCAGGAATATGCCTCCTTTGAGGAGATCCACATTCCGGTGAATGCATGGCATAATCCCCATTTGCGGATGGAATTCCGACTTTTCCAAAGCAAAACGCAATCGGAATACATCGGAATGCAGGCCGACATACTGAAGAAATATACCAAAGCGCCCATCGGCACCGACACGATGCCCACCAATAACGTGGACTACGAAACGATGACCGAAAAGTGCGACATCATTCAATACAATCATTACGATACGCCCGCAAATCTGCCCGTTCAGCGCTTTTGGTATGACTATATGCGAACGCTGAAGGATCGTCCCTTCTGGAACACCGAAACCTCCACCTGCTGGAACGGCTCGGAAAGCACAACGCAAAACTTGAAGCCCTACGGCTTTTGTCGGATCAACTCCTGGATGCCGGTGATCCTGGGAGGAGAGAGTGCGATGTATTGGCTTTGGCGCACCCATTGGGCGGGACACGAGATGATGCACGGCGCAGTTCTTGCTCCCTCGGGGCGTCCGATGCATATTTTTGAGGAGGTTGCCAGAACGGCATCCGAATTTACCGCCTGCGCCGATTTTATCAACGGCACCAAGGTGAAAACGGAGGTTGCTCTGCATTTCACGGCCTTGAATTGGCATATGTTCCAATGCCAATCGATCCTTTCGGGACTGGAATACCGTCCTCAGCTCTATCAAACGGTCTACACGCCGATGGTGAATGCCGGTCTGCGCCCCGACGTGATCGGTGCGCGAAAGGCGCTGGACGGATATAAGCTGCTGTTCTCTCCCTATATGCTTTCGCTGGAGCAGGACGATCTGACGCCTCGCATTCAAAAATGGGTTCGCGAGGGCGGCGTTTGGGTGGTTGGCCCGATGAGCGATATCCGATCTGCCGAGGGCACGCGCTTCTCCGACCGGGCATATAATATGCTGGAGTCCTTCACGGGGGCTCGTCAGGCCTATGAGGCACCGGATCGGGATGGCCTGATCCAAACCGTATGGAAAAACGGAGAGACCTTCCGCGGCGGAACATGGTATGAGCTGTTTGAGGCGGATGGCGACGAGCTTGTCACCGTCACGGACGGATATCCCACGCTGGTGGGCAAGGCCACCGTTTTGAGAAAACGGGTGGGCAAGGGAATCGTTTATCTGCTGGGAACCGTTCCCTCGGCCGAGGATATGGCAAAAATCATTTCCATGGCCTGCGAGGATGCAGGCGTGCGAGGATATCAGCTGGAGGGCGCGCTGATCGCCGCGCCGCGCCAAGGCGAGGCAGGCGAGGGCTTGATCGTTGCCGAATGCGGAAACGCCTGCGGCAAGATCGTTCTTGAGGAGCCCATGACCGATCTGCTTACGAAGAAAACGTATTGCGGCACGGTGGAGCTGGCCCCTTATGACCTGCTGGTGCTGAAGAAATAAGACCGATCCTGCCTCTGCCGAAGGGGGCACACGGCTCAAGAACCGTGCGCTCCCCTTCGGCAGAGCTTTTTGCGGCCAAATGAAGGGGTGCCCGCACCCGAAAGAACGTTTTTTTGAAAAAAATAAA
>JAZRCQ010000160.1:0-2854 GCA_045659845.1 Eubacteriales bacterium | reverse complement strand
CCGCAGCTGGTGGCAGGCCCCATCGTGCGCTATCGGGAGGTGGACGACGACCTGCGCCACCGTCGGGAAACGGCGGAGCAGGTGGCAGAAGGACTGAGCCGCTTCGCCTGCGGACTGGCCAAAAAGGTTTTGTTGGGGGATTCTCTTTGGGCGGTCTATGCCTATTTCCGCGATCTTTCGCTGTTTTCGCCAACGGTTGTTGGTGCGTGGCTTTCGGCGATCTTCTATGCGCTCCATCTCTACCACGACTTTTCGGGCTACTCCGACATGGCCATCGGGCTGGGGCGGATGCTGGGCTTCCGCTTTCCCGAAAATTTCCGCTATCCCTATCTTTCGGGGAGCATCACCGAATTCTGGAGGCGCTGGCATATCACGCTTTCGGCATGGTTTCGGGAGTACGTGTATATTCCGCTCGGCGGCAACCGCAGGGGCAGACCTCTGCAGTTCCGCAATCTGGCGGTTGTGTGGCTTCTCACGGGGCTTTGGCACGGTGCCTCCTGGAATTTCGTTTTGTGGGGGCTCTATTTTCTTGTGATCCTGCTTTGTGAGCATGGCTTTCTGTTATCCCGTTTGGAGCGCCTGCCCATGCTTTTCCGCAGGCTGTATGCCATGACGCTGGTGGTGGTCGGCTTCGTGATCTTTTCCCATTCGGAGCTGTCCGCCATGATCGCCTCGCTGTCCGCCATGCTCGGGATCGGAACGGTCGCCTTTTCCACGGCTACCGTGGGCTATGAGCTTCTTCACGTTCTGCCGCTGCTGGTCCTCGGCTCGCTGGGAGCCACGCCGATCCCTCGGCAGCTTTGGGAGCGTCTGCGGCGCTCGCGCGTTGGCAGGGGCGCCGTGCTTGCGCCTGCGGCAGTGCTGCTGCTTTCTGCGGCCTATCTGATCAACGGCTCCTACCGTCCCTTTGCTTATCTGAATTTCTGAGGTGGCGGCATGAAGCATTTGCAAAAAAAGAATTGGAGCTCCGTTGCGGTGATCCTTTCCTGCCTTTTGATTTTGTTCGTTGGATTTTTTTTGATCCTTTTTGGGCACGACAAGCCCTTTTCGGAGCAGGAGAACCGTAGCCTTCGCGGACGCCCGAGGCTATCGGCGAAAGCCTTCCTCACAGGGGAGCTTGCCGATGCCGCCGACGGTTATTTTTGCGATCAGTTTCCCGCAAGAGATGCGATGATCGGATTGCGCGGCGCATTCGAGATCCTGCTGGGGCGCGGAGAAAACAATGGGATCCTGTTGGGAAAGGGCGGATGCCTTGCAAGACGGAGGGGGAGCGTGCTTCTGAGCAACGGCTCCACCGTTTCGGGAAGCGATGGTGTGGATCCCGCGCAGATCTCAAGCGCTTGCGAGGGCATCCGCCGCGCGGCTGCTTCGCTGGGCGAACGGTTCACGGTGATGCTCACGGGGAGAAATGCGGACGTAATGTCATCTGCCTTTGCTTATCCAAATGAATTCGGAGCGGCGCTGGAGGCGCAGCTTCGGCAGGAGCTTGACGGCGTGCGAACGGTGGAAACGGTTTCTCTTTTGCGAGAGCGCTTTGCAAGCGGCGAGGACGTTTGGTTCCGCACCGACCATCATTGGACGGCGAGAGGCGCTTATCTTGCCTACTGCGAGCTGATGCGGAGCTGGGGACGCGAGCGCGAGATCCTGCCCGGGGAACGCTTTGAGCGCAGGCGGGTGTCCGACTCCTTTCGGGGAAGCCTTTGGTCGGCAGGAGGGATGAAATGGGTGAAGCCCGATTCCGTGGAGCTATGGCTCACGGGCAATGAGGCAAGCTACGAGGTAACGGCCGACGGCCGCCCCGCCGCGCTCTACGATCTTTCCCGCACAAAGGAAAAGGATTGCTATTCCGTGTTCCTCGGCGGCGTGCATGACGTGATCACCCTGCGCCGAGCAGGGGAGGAGCGTCCCACTCTGCTTTTGCTCAAGGATAGCTTTGCCAATAGTCTTGCTCCCTTTCTGGCGGAGCATTTTGATCTGGTGCTTCTGAATCTTTCCTCTCCATCGCGGGATTTCACCGATCTGACGCGACTGGCCGAGGAATGGGAGGCCGATGAGATCCTGCTGGTCTACACGTTTGAAAATCTGCTTTCGGCAGACAAATTGCCCCGTCTTCGATGAACGGGGCTACATAGAAAGGACGAATTATGAAATTCAAAAAAGGACTTTATATTGCCATGATCGCAGCCGTTTGCCTCGTGCTGGCCACGGTGCTGCTGGGGGTTCTGAATGCCACGGTGGGGAAGGGAAAATGGTCGATCGGATGGCAGGACTATCGCTATGAAAACGGTGATGCCTATTCGATTGGCGGCGGAACGGTTCGTGCCGACGGCATTCGATCACTGGAGATCGATTGGACGAAGGGAAACGTCACCGTTCTTCTTGCGGAGGACGATCGCTATCTTTCCGTTTCGGAGGAGGCGGAGGAAGCGCTGTCGAAATCGGCCGAGCTTCACTATCTTTTGGATGAATCGGGCAAGCTCACCGTCAAATTCAGGGAATCGGGCTATTTCTTCGCTATGGGAATGCAGGAAAAGAACCTGACGGTTCGGATCCCCGCCGCTTGGATGGAGGCGCTGACCTCGGTATCGGTCACGGCCGGCACGGGGAGCTTTTCGCTGATGGGGATCAAGGCCGAGGAGGCTAAGGTCTATGCCGCGGGCGGAGGCGTGCGGATCGAAAATGCGGAGCTTTCCCGCCTGACGGTGGAGGCAGAGCGCGGAAACGTGCGGATCGATGGCGCGGTGCGGGAATCGATCACGCTCAAGGGGCGCGTGGGTGCCGTGGAATGGATCCCTTCGATTCTGCCGAATCAGGCTGAATTTGTCACCGAAAGAGGCGGCATCACTGTGGAAAT